>NZ_JBBGYS010000021.1:0-102253 GCF_037479595.1 Pseudomonas sp. MYb541
GGGGTTTTCATGTGTGGTGTGGGGTTGCGTCGGTCCGCGCGGCGGGGGGCGGGGGCGCGCCCCCACTACAGGCACCGCAGTTCTTCAGTCGGACATCGGCCGTCTGGGTTTAGGGCTGCTTCGCAGCCCAGCGCAGGGCAAGCCTGCTCACTACAGAGAGTTCAGAATCGGTCCAGGCGATAGGGGGCCACTGACGGTGCCTGGCCCACTCTCGCCAACTCCCCAACCCACTCCGCCGTCACCGCCGCCTGCGTCAGCCCTAAATGCTGATGCCCAAACGCAAGCAGCACCTTCCCGTCACACACTCGGTCAATCACTGGCAGTGAGTCTGGCAACGACGGCCGAAACCCCATCCACGGGGTTGCACCTTCTGCACTCAAGTCCTCGCGAAACAACCCCTTGCTCAACCGATGCAGTTGCCAGGCACGCTCCATATTCGCAGGGCGATCCAGGCCGGCGAATTCCACCGTGCCGGCCAGGCGCAAGCCGTCGGTCATGGGCGTCATGATGAATTTGCGCTCCAGGGAGGTGACCGCAAACGGCAGACGGTGGTGTTCATGGGGCAGCATCAGGTGGTAGCCGCGCTCGGTGTCCAGCGGGACTTTTTTGCCGGTCAGGGCGGCGGTCAGTTTGGCCGAATGGGCGCCGCAGGCGATCAGGACCTGACGCGCGCTCAGCAGCCCCTGGTCAGTGGAGAGTGAGATGCCCTGTGCGTCGACGCGGCCATCCAGCACCTGGCGGTTAAGAAACTGCACGCCGCTAGCCCTGGCTGTCCGCACCAGTTCGCAGACCACGTGGTAAGGATTAAGAAAGTGCCCGGTGCCGGGAAAAAACAGCCCGCCCTGAATGTTGTCGCTCAACTGCGGTGCAGCCCCGCGTATGGCATCGCCGGACCAGAACGCCACCGGCACCTGCTGCCGTTGCATGCGCTGCTGCAAGGCATTGAGGGCTTCCCGTGAATCCGCCCGTTCAAACACCAGCAGCGAGCCATCCTCACGCAGCAACTCCGAGCGCCCTATGCTGTGCAGCAGGCGCTGCCAGGCGCCCAGGCTGCCTTCATTGAGCGCGCGGATACCCGCGACCGTGCGTTGATAATTCGCCGGACGCAGGTTCAGCAGCAAACGCACGAACCAGGGCAGGGCGTGCGGCAGGTATTTCCAATCCAGGCGCAGCGGGCCCATGGGGTCCAGCAGCATGCCGGGCAAACGTTTGAGGATCGATAGGTCGGCGATGGGAAACACTTGCTCGGTCGCCAGGTGCCCGGCGTTGCCGTACGACGCGCCCATACCGGGTTCCTGCTGGTCGACCACCAGTACTTGGCGCCCCTGACGCGCCAGTTGCAGGGCACAGGCGACGCCGATGATGCCGGCGCCGACCACGATGATATCCGGATCGGACATGGCCTACGCCTCCCTCTGGCCATCGAGCAAGCGCCGCAGCAGCAAAGGGTTGCCGTGCTGGAGCGCGGCAGGCAACAGTGCATCGGGGAAGTCTTGATAACACACGGGGCGCAAAAACCGTTGGATCGCCGCCGTGCCCACCGACGTGCTGCGCGAATCCGATGTGGCGGGAAAGGGCCCACCATGAACCATGGCATCACAGACTTCCACACCCGTCGGCCAGCCGTTGACCAGCAGGCGACCGGCCTTGCGCTCAAGCACCGGCAGCAGGGCTTTGGCGCTTGGCAGATCGTCGTCATCCATCTGCAGGGTGGCGGTCAGTTGGCCTTCCAGGTGTTCGGAAACCTGGTGCATCTCCTCGCCGTTGGCACATACGACGATCAATGAAGCGGCGCCGAAGACTTCGGCTTGCAGGTGTTCATTCGCTAAAAACGCTTGAGCCTGAGTCACGAACAAGTGGGCCTGGCCTCTGTTGGGGCCTTCTGCTGGCAACCCTTTTGCCGCCACCTTGGCGTGTTCTGTCAGTACGGCCACGCCAGAGTCGAAGGCGCTGAAAATACCGGGGGTCAGCATGGTCTGCGCTGCACAGTTGCGCAGCATGTCACTCGCCGTGCTGATGAAGCGATCCAGCGCAGGCCCCTGGACCGCGATCACCAACCCAGGGTTGGTGCAAAACTGCCCGGCGCCTTGGGTCAGCGACGCCACGAAGCCTTTTGCCAACGCTTCGCCGCGCGCGCCCAATGCGGCTGGGAACAGGTACACCGGGTTGATTGAGCTCATTTCCGCATACACCGGAATTGGCTCTGCCCGTGCCTGCGCCGCCTGGGTCAACGCCACGCCACCGCTGCGCGAGCCGGTAAAGCCAACTGCCTTGATGCGCGGATCGGTGACCAACGCAATCCCCACCTCGCGACC
Source organism: Pseudomonas sp. MYb541 (assembly GCF_037479595.1). Taxonomy (NCBI): domain Bacteria; kingdom Pseudomonadati; phylum Pseudomonadota; class Gammaproteobacteria; order Pseudomonadales; family Pseudomonadaceae; genus Pseudomonas; species Pseudomonas sp. MYb541. Next base: position 2,316 of record NZ_JBBGYS010000021.1, read on the forward strand.
TGAACCGTACAGCAACGAAAACACGCCCTCGGGCAAACCACAGGCCTGAACGGCTTGCGCCACCGCCCGGCCCACCAGTTCACTGGTGCCTGGATGCGCGCCATGGGCCTTGACCACCACCGGGCAACCGGCGGCCAGCGCGGAGGCGGTATCGCCACCCGCCACGGAAAACGCCAGGGGGAAGTTGCTCGCACCAAACACGGCCACCGGGCCCAGCGCGATATGGCGCTGGCGCAGGTCTGGGCGAGGCAGCGGCTGTCGTTTCGGCTGTGCAGGGTCCACTCGTACATCCAACCATTCCCCGGCGCGTACGGTGCGGGCGAAGGTGCGCAGTTGGCCGCAAGTACGCCCGCGTTCGCCTTGAATGCGTGCGTGGGGCAGGCCGGTTTCTGCGACGGCACGTTCGATCAGCTCATCACCCAGGGCTTCGATTTGCGCGGCGATGGTCTCAAGGAGTGTGGCTCGGACCTCCAGCGAGGTTTCGCGGTACCCATCAAACGCTGCCCACGCCAGAGCGCACGCCTGGGCCACTTGTTCGCCGTCGCCGCCCGGATAGGCCGGTTCCAGGGGGGTGTCGGTCGCGGGATTGATCGCCCGGATCGCCTCGCGATTGCCGGTAGTGGCGTGCTGACCGATCAGCATTTTGCCCGTCAGAGTCATGGGATCGTCCTGGTAGAAAAGAGGTTGGCCGCTGCGAGAACCGCAGCGGCGCGCAAGGGGTCAGGCGACGTTCTGTTCCGCCGACCAGTTGGCGTACCACTGGCGGAACAGCGCGTACTGGTTTTCGGCGTAACGACGTTGCGCGTCGCTGAGCGCGTCGGTTTCATTGAAGTGCAGGGCGTAGCCTTTATCACCATTGAGCACCATCAAATGCTTGTAATACAGCACCAGGTCGCAGCCCTCATCGAAGGACGACAGCACCGCCAGCGCGGCTTCCAGTTCTCGGGCCTGGCGACGGGCCTTGGCATCGCCCTTGGCGGCTTTTTTGCTCAAGGCCACCAATTGCAACACTTCCCGAGGCAGCGCGTTGCCGATGCCGGTAATGGCGCCGGTGGCGTTGCAGTTGACGAAGCCGTGCACCACCTGGGTGTCCACGCCGACCATCAAGGTCACGTTATCGTCCTGGGAGGTGATGTGTTCGGCGGCGTAGCGCAGGTCGGCACCGCCGCCAAACTCCTTGAAGCCGATCAGGTTCGGGTGTTCGCGGCGCAGTTCGAAGAACAGGTCGGCGCGGGTGGCGAACCCGTAGTAGGGGCTGTTGTAGATCACCGCCGGCAGATTCGGCGCGGCCTTGAGGATGGCCGAGAAGTGCGCCTTTTGCGCGGTGGCCGACGCTCCACGGGACAGCACGCGCGGAATCACCATCAGGCCGTGGGCGCCGACCTTGGCCGCATGGGCGGCATGGGCCACGGCTTCGCGGCTGTTGACTGCACCGGTGCCAACGATGGTTGGCACACCGGCTGCCACCAGGCGTGCCACGCCTTCCTGGCGTTCGGCCTCGGTGAGCAACGGCCAGTCGCCCATGGAGCCGCAGTACACCACGGCACTCATGCCGATATCGATCAACTCGCGGCCCTTGGCGACCAGGGCGTCGAAGTCCGGCTTGCGCTCGGCGGTGCACGGGGTCATCAGGGCGGGGATGCAGCCGGTGAAGATGTTGTCGCTCATTGTTCTAACTCCTTGGAACGTTCAGTACAAACAGGGAAGGGCTCAGATGCCCCAGGCAAAAGGGTCGCGCTCGTCGATCAGCAAGGTGCTGTCGGCGGTCATGTAGGCGCTGCCCGTGATGAAGGGGCGGATGTGCTCGCCGTCCCATTCATAGCGGCCTTCGAATTGGCTGCCGGTGATGCTGGCTTGGGTCCAGGTTTCACCTGGCTTGAGTTTTTCATCGGCGGCCAGGCAGGCCAGCTTGGCGCTGGTGCCGGTGCCGCAGGGCGAGCGGTCGTAGGCTTTACCGGGGCACATGACAAAGTTGCGGCTGTCGGCAAGGTCGTCATCGGCGAACAACTCGATGTGGTCGATCAGTGCACCGTCTACACCGTGAATGCCTTGCTCTTCCAAGGCCTTGAGCATCGCCCAGGTGTAGTCGGTAAGCGCATCCACGTTGTCCATCTGCAAGCGTTGGCCATGGTCCGACACCAGGAAAAACCAGTTGCCGCCCCAGGCGATATCGCCGTAGGCCACGCCGTGTCCCGGCACTTCCACCGGCACCTGCTGGCGCAGGCGATAGGAGGGCACGTTGCGCAGGGTTACGCTGCCGTCTTCGTGCAGCGTGGCCGCCACCGGGCCAACGGGCGTGTCGATCGTGTGCACGCCGGGCTGGATACGCCCCAGGTGGTGCAGCGACGCAACCAGGCCGATGGTGCCGTGGCCGCACATGCCGAGGTAACCGGCGTTGTTGAAGAAGATCACACCACAGATCGCGCCTGGCGTAACGGGCTCGCAATACAGCGCGCCCACCAGTACGTCATTGCCACGCGGCTCCAGTAGGCAGGCGCGGCGCCATTGATCATGCTCAGTGCGCAGGCTGTGCAGTTGATCGGCAATCGTGGCGCCGTTCAGCGCCGGGAAACCGCTCATGACCAGGCGCGTCGGTTCGCCGCCGGTGTGGGAGTCGATCACATGCAGTCGCTTCATAAAAGGCTCCTGAATCAGTAAGTCGCGGGTGTCAGCGGCGCGTGAGGTTCGTCGACCGCTTCGCTTTCATCGGCTTCGTGTTCCAGCCGCACCAGGTGAGCCGGCACGCCAGTGGCTGCGCCCCAGTAGTAAATGCCGAGTGCGCAAGCGGCGACGACAATCGTGTCGAGCGGGTGGCTGATCACGCCGATGCCGCCAAAACTGCCGAGTTTGGACAGCAGGATGGTCACCGCGTAGAAGCCGATCAGCCAGGCAGACGAGCGCACTTGCTGCTTGAGGTTGATGTGTGCGGTCGGCACCCAGCGTGCGCACAGCAGGTACACCACGAACATCAGGATCTGCAGGCCGAGCAGCCAGGACACCGTGCCCCAGCCAGACCAGTACACAATCAGCGCGGCGATGATGAACGACAGCGGGCCCAGCACCGCCATGCCCTTGACCCGGAACGGCCGCGCCATCTGCGGGGCATTGCGACGCAGCGCGGCGACAGTAACCGGGGCCACGGCGTAGCTGAGGATCAGCGCCGCAGACACCACATTGATCAGTGCTTCCCAGGACGGAAACGGCAGGGTCCAGAACACCGACAAGCCAAAGGTCAGCCACAGCGCGGGCCGTGGAATGCCGGACTTCTCATCGATACGCGTGAAAATCTTGAAGAACGTGCCGGTCTGCGCCCAGCCATACACCACGCGAGGTGTGGCGTTCATGTAGATATTGCCGCAGCCACTGGGTGAGATCACGGCGTCGGCCACCACCAGATAGGCCAACCAGCCCACGCCCAGCGCCAGGGCGATATCCCGATATGGCAGCGCCAGTTCCTTGCTGATCCCGGCCCAGCCATTGGCAAGCATTTCCGTGGGCACGCCACCGAGGAAGGCGGTTTGCAGCAGCACGTAGATCGCGGTCGACAACAACACCGAAAGGATCAAGGCAATTGGAATCGTGCGTTGCGGGTTCTTCACTTCACTGGCCACCGAGATGATCGGCGTCAGCCCCAGGTAGGCAAAAATCACCCCGCCGGCCGACACCGCCATCTCGATGCCCGACAGCCCAAACGGCGCGAAACCCTGCACCTGGAAGTTCGCCGGTTTGAAGAAGGTGAACAGCACGCCAATCACCAACAGCGGCACGATGAACTTGAATACGCTGACCAGGTTATTGGCGATGGCGAAGGTCTTCACGCTGCGGTAATTAAGCACGAAGAACAGGCAGAGCAGGGCGAATTGCACCAGCCAACCCAGGGTGGTCGGGTCGCTGGAACCGGCCTTGGTCAGCTCCGGAAACCACGCCGCCGCGTACTGCCGCGAGGCGACCACTTCGATGGCCACCAGGCTGGAAAACGCGATCAGGGTAATGAAGCCCATCAAGTAGCCCAACAGCGGGCCATGGGAGTAGACCGGGTAGCGCACCACGCCGCCGGCACGCGGCAATGCGGCGCCCAGTTCGCAGTACACGATGCCCAGCAGCAGTACTGCGAAACCACCGATGAGCCAGGAAATAATGCCCGCCGGGCCTGCGATTGCGGATACGTGGCTGGCTGCGAACAACCAGCCCGAACCAAAGATGGCACCCAACCCGATAAAGGTCAGGTCCATCAGGGAAAGCTGTTTCTTGAACTTGCCTTGAGCTGACATAGCGTCGCCTTCTTGTGAGTTATTGGATAGGCATGCAGTGGCCATACAGTGAACTCATGAACGGCGGCGCGATTGATGTTTTTTGCTGGCATCGATGACGAATTCAGCACAGTTTGGGTGGCTCGACAGGGCGCCGGGCATCGGGCAATCTGCTACCCGTCCAGGCCAACAATGGGGATCAATCGTCATGATGCAGAGCGCGTTTGCGACCCTTTGCCAAGGGAGCAACCCCCAAGACATCGAACAGTTATTGGACATTGTCGCGCAGCTATTGCCGATGCTGGACGTGATCCCCAATGCAGCGATTTTCATCAAGGACACCCAGGCCCGCTATGTGCTCGCCAACCGTACCCTGGTGCAGCGCTGCGGCCTCAAGAAGCTGCAACCGCTGCTGGGCAAGACCAGTGCCGAAGTCTTTCCTGCGCAATTGGGGCCGGGCTACACCGAGCAGGACCGGCGCGTGCTGGAGCAGGGCTTTGTGCTGGAAGATCAGCTGGAACTGCACCTGTACGGCACCCGCGAACCCGGCTGGTGTTTGACCCACAAGTGGCCGCTGTACAACCATTCGGGCGCGATCATTGGCCTGGCCGGTATCTCGGTCGACCTGCAAACCGCCAGCGAAAGCCACCCGGCGTACCAGCGCCTGGCCGCCGTGGACGCGCACATCCGCGCGCACTTCAACCGTCGTGTGCCCTTGGGTGAATTGACACGGATCGCAGGGATTTCGGTGGCGCAGTTGGAGCGCTACTGCAAGCGCGTGTTCCACCTCACGCCACGGCAGATGATCCAGAAAGTGCGGCTGGAGCATGCGCACCGGCTGTTGCACACCGACCTACCGATCACCGAAGTGGCGTTGCAGTGCGGGTATACCGACCACAGCGCGTTTACCCGCCAGTTCAAGGCGTCGACGGGGTTTACCCCGAGGCAGTATCGGCAGGCGACGGGGGGCGCGGGCGAGTAATTCATCTAACGGATTGCTGTTTGGGGATAGGTTCTTTGCCTTCAAGGAGCCGGGCGGGACTGCTGGGTGGCGATCAGCTATCATGGCGCGCATTCGCACCGCACCGTTAATTGCAAAACAGGATGACTCAGTGACTCAAGGACTAGTGTGCAGGTTAAAACGCAGTTTCAACGCCTTTCTCAAAACCTGGAACGCCGATAAGGCCATTCCCAAGAATTCCGGGGCTTTTGAACCACTGACGCCTGCGTTGCTTGAGGGCAGTCAAGCGGATCGCTATGAGAGTGTGTTTCTGCACGCGCTGCAAAATGAGCAGGTTCGTAATATTGCGCTAACGGGTGGCTATGGTGCAGGTAAGAGTAGTGTTATCAGGACCTTTTTTGATCGCCACCCCGCGTACAAACATGTTCTGATTTCACTGGCGACCTTTACTAAGGAAAGTCCAGCCGGGTGCGAAACAGATCCCGATCTTATGTCGCGTATTGAAGAGACAATCGTCCAGCAACTGTTGTATGCCGTCCCTGCGAAAAAACTGCCGAAAACGCGATTGAAGCGCATCGTACAAGCCTCCAATTCCAGCATTGCGCTGCACACGGTGTTCTTTGCATTGCTGATTGTCAGCGTTCTGCGAATGTATCTGCCCTCCGTCAACATGCTCCCGAAAATCGACCCCGCTTGGCTTGTTCCAGCACTCATGCGGTTACCCGATTGGATCGCTCTGGCGGTTGCAGGTGCGTCGAGCCTGTACATTCTTCATTCTGTGCTGATGTACCTCTCGCTCTTCAGCATTGATGGCCTGACGCTGAAAGGCGGAAAGCTCGAAGCGACTCATCATGGGTCCGTACTGCATAAGCACGTCGACGAAATCATCTACTGTTTTGAGCGCAGCGATATCGATGTAGTGGTTATTGAGGATCTCGACCGGTTTGGTATTCAGGATGTGTTTTTTCGGTTGCGCGAAATCAACTTCACAATCAGGCAGTCCCCGCAAATCAAGCGTCCCGTGTATTTCATCTATGCCATCCGCGATGAATTGTTCTCAGTGGGTGAGAAGACCAAGTTCTTCGACCTGGTCATACCCGTGATTCCCGTCGTCAGCTCGGAGAACTCCGGGGAAAAGATGATGGACTTGTTGGGGGCAGAGCGCTTTAAACCTGTGATCGGGCGTCTTGATCGCGAGTTGATCGAGACTGTGTGCGAGTACATTGATGAGATGAGGCTGATCAAGAATATCGTCAATGAGTTTGACATTTTCTCCAGCCTGCTCGGCGACCGTGGCGTGGTTCTTGACGCAAACAAGCTGTTTGCGATGGTGGTCGTGCGCAACTTGTACCCGGAAGCTTTTGCCGAACTGATCAAGCGCAGTGGGGATATCTATTCGATATTCACCGCGTTTCCTACGTGGCGAGCTGAGCAGGTACGTAGTATCGAATTCGATATCCGTTACTTCCAGGACCGCAACGCGGACATGGCACCAGAGTTTCTAGAGCGGGAAATCGAACCGCTCAGAACTAAGCATGTACGGGCCAAGCGAATGACGTTCAAAGTTGCAGCAAGGCAAGCGTACGGCGATGTTCTAGCCCAGAAGCTGACTGGACTCGAAGCCGTGATAGATATGATGCGGAGCGGTTTTTTTGATACTGATTACCACGATTACCTGAGCTTCTTTTATGAAGGGGCTCTGACGCAAGATGACAAGAACCTTATCCTGGCCTTACGGCGAGGCGAGTCTCCGCAGGTTATGACCGTCGTCAACGACCCTGCGAGGGTGCTTGGCAAACTTGAACATGATTCCCTGGAAGAAGGGCGCGGCTTGATCTCAGGATTGGTTGAATACCTGTGCAGCCAAAGCAGCGCTTCGGATGAAGGGCCCCACGCTGGAAAACTGGCTACGATCCTCAACGCGGCGCCTCAATACATGGACCGCTTTGCCGAGATGGCCGATTCACTTTTGCTGAGCACGCATGCACCCGCCTTAATTCAGGCTATCTACGAGACAACTCCCATGATGTTGGAGCAGCTGGTGATATCTATGCCGAGCGGGCCAAGACAGGCTTTGCTTTGCATCATTTTCAGCAGCTTGAGCCCCGATCAGGTCGCAGCATTGGGGGAGGGCGGCAGGGGCATTCTGCACAGTGTTCAAGAACTGCCGGACGTTACCGATTTAGTCCCACTGCTTGCACAGAGCGAAGGTGCCTGGAAATGGTTGCATGAACAACCTGTTCTGTTTCATAACCTCAGCGATACAACCCGCTCAGATGACCTCAAGCAGTTAGTGAGTCTGGGGTTTGTCGAACCTCGACTGGATATGCTTCGCCTGATTTTTTCAACGTTTGAAACAGCGTCAGGCAATAACGAACTGATCACCTACCGCCGGCTATTGGCCCTGGAGTTGGACGGTATGGAAAAGCTGTTGGTTCACGCCCCGCATACGCTTATCGAGGAATTGCTCAGCCAAAGCGAAGTGTTGGATGAGTCCGCTGAGTCCCTGGCAAAGTTGCTCACCGCAGCGGTGGACAAGCCAGATCAGGTTGCCTCATTGCTTGAACACACAGTGTGTCCATTGACGGCACTGGAAGGCACGCCCGAAGCTATCTGGTCGCTTTTATTAAATGCTGAAAGGATCAGTGGCAAATCGCAGGCAGCCTGGACGTATTTTCGAGCTATCCCTCTGTTCAGCCCTCGCCAGAGTATTTTCGCACTGCCCAAGGTTGGGTACAGCAATAAGCCCGAAAGGGCGGTTTTGAGCACGTTCATTGAGCGTAACGCAGAGGCCTTGGCCGACACGCTCTGGACGCTTCATCCCGAGCACAATCACGAACTACAACTATATCTGCTTCAGGACCCGGTACTACGCAATGACACGCTCAAGCTGTTGCTGTCTACCACCACCCTGAAATCGATTGATATCTTGAGTGACGTCCCCGACGTGCGCTGGGGGATGCTTGTTGCTTCCACCTTCCTGCCCTACACGGAGGAAATCAGTAGCATTGTCCAAAATAACGCCAGCCAACCTGAGGCTGAGCGTTTTGAGCAACGTAAGCTTGAATTCGATGCAACGAATCGCGCCACTACGCCTCATATGACTACGACCGGTGTTACCGATACCTGATACCTCCGCGTCGGGCTCATTCACGACAACAGGTAACAGGCATATGACCGCGGCTGAAAACAACCATGTGAACTGGCTGGTGGAACAATCGATGCTGCACGCGGCACGCCAGCGCGCCAAGCTCTATTCGGGCCAGGGCCGGTTGTGGCAACAGCCATACGCGCAGACCCGGCCCCGTGATGCTTCGGCCCTGTCGTCGGTGTGGTTTACCGCGTACCCGGCGTCGATCGTGACCCGCGAGGGCGGTACGGTGCTGGAGGCTTTGGGGGATGAGGGGCTGTGGCATGCGTTGTCGAAGATCGGCATCCAGGGTATCCACAATGGCCCGCTGAAGAAGTCCGGCGGCCTGAAGGGCACGCAGCACACGCCAACCATCGATGGTAATTTCGACCGCATCAGTTTCGAGATCGACCCGCAGTTGGGCACCGAGGCGCAGTTGCAAGCGTTGACGCGCATGGCGGCGGCACACAATGCGGTGATCATCGACGATGTGATCCCGTCCCACACCGGCAAGGGCGCGGATTTCCGCCTGGCCGAGATGGCCTACGAGGACTATCCCGGCCTGTACCACATGGTAGAAATCCGCGAGGAGGACTGGGCGCTGTTGCCCGACGTCGCTGAAGGCCGTGACGCGCAGAACCTCAGCCCCGCCCAGGTCGATGCGTTGCGTGACAAACACTACATCGTCGGTCAGTTGCAGCGGGTGATCTTCTTCGAACCCGGCGTCAAGGAAACCGACTGGAGCGCGACGGACGTAGTGCTGGGCGTGGACGGCAAGCCGCGTCGCTGGGTGTACCTGCATTACTTCAAGGAAGGCCAGCCTTCGCTGAACTGGCTGGACCCGACTTTTGCCGCACAGCAGATGATCATCGGTGATGCGCTGCACGCCATCGACGTGATGGGCGCGAAGATCCTGCGCCTGGACGCCAATGGTTTTCTCGGTGTGGAGCGCAAGCTGGACGGCACGGCCTGGTCCGAGAGCCATCCACTGTCGATCACCGGCAACCAGTTGCTCGGCGGTGCGATTCGCAAGGCCGGCGGTTTCAGTTTTCAGGAGTTGAACCTCACCGTGGACGACATTGCCTCGATGTCCCATGGCGGTGCCGACCTGTCCTATGACTTCATCACCCGCCCTGCGTACCAGCACGCGCTGCTGATGGGCGATGCCGAGTTCCTGCGCCTGATGCTGCGCGAAATGCACCGCCAGGGCATCGACCCAGGCTCGCTGATCCATGCGTTGCAGAACCACGATGAGCTGACGCTGGAGTTGGTGCATTTCTGGACCCTGCACGCCCATGACACGTTCCTGTACCAGGGGCAGACCTTCCCCGGCAATATCCTGCGTGAGCATATTCGCGAACAGATGTACGAGCGTCTGGCCGGTGAGCACGCGCCGTATAACCTCAAGTTCGTGACCAATGGCGTGTCGTGCACCACCGCGAGCATTATCACGGCGGCGCTGGGCATTCGAGATCTGGAGGCGATCACCGCTGCGGATATCCAGCAGATCCGCCAGATCCATTTACTGTTGGTGATGTACAACGCGATGCAGCCGGGCGTGTTTGCCTTGTCGGGCTGGGACTTGGTGGGCGCGCTGCCGCTGGCGGCTGAAGAGGTCGAGCACTTGATGCAGGATGGCGATACCCGCTGGATTCATCGCGGGGCTTATGACCTGGTGGACCTGAATCCGGATGCGGAGCTTTCGGCGGGCCATATGCCGCGTTCGAAAAGCCTTTATGGCAGCTTGAACAGCCAGTTGCAGGATCCTGAGTCCTTCGCCTCGCAACTGCAGAAAATCCTCGCTGTGCGCCGTGCCTACGACATCGCCGCCAGCCGCCAAATTTTAGTGCCGGAGGTTGAAAACTCGGCGTTGCTGGTGATGGTCCATGAATTACCGGCCGGCAAAGGCACGCAAATTACCGCGCTGAACTTCGGTGCTACACCCATCACCGAAACCCTGCATTTGCCGGATATCGCTGCCGGGATGGTGGTGGACATCATCAACGAGAGAGTGGAGGGCGACCTGACGGCGGAGGGTGAATTCACCATCACCCTGGATGCGTACGAAGGGTTGGCACTGCGGGTGGTCAGCAGTTCACCACTGTGACCACCCCCCAAGCTCAATAGAGCTGGGGCACGATCAATTCCGGCGGGGTTGGGTTGCGCGAGTAATCCTCCTGCCGCACGCGCTGCGGCAGTTCGATCACCGGTAGCTCGACTTCCTCATACGGCATCTGCCCAAGCAAATGGTGGATGCAGTTGAGCCGGGCTTTTTTCTTGTCATCGGCCTGTACCACCCACCACGGCGCTTCGGCGATGTGGGTGCGCTCGAGCATGATTTCCTTGGCTTTGGTATAGGCTTCCCAACGCCGACGTGACTCCAGGTCCATGGGGCTGAGCTTCCATTGCTTGAGCGGATCGTGGATGCGGCTGAGAAAGCGCAGATGCTGTTCCTGGTCGGAAATGGAAAACCAGTACTTGATCAGCTGGATACCGGAGCGGGCGAGCATGCGCTCGAACTCGGGCACGGTGCGGAAGAATTCTTCGTACTGGTCCGCGTTGCAAAACCCCATGACCTGCTCGACGCCAGCGCGGTTGTACCAGCTACGGTCGAACAGCACGATTTCGCCGGCGGCTGGCAGGTGCGAAACGTAGCGCTGGAAGTACCACTGGGTCTGCTCGCGGTCATTCGGCGCGGGCAGGGCCGCGACTCGGCAGACCCTTGGGTTCAGGCGTTGAGTGATGCGCTTGATCACGCCTCCTTTACCGGCGGCATCGCGCCCTTCGAACAGGATCACCACTTTGTGACCGGTCTTGACCACCCAGCTCTGCAATTTCACCAGTTCGCCTTGCAGGCGGAACAGTTCGCTGAAATAAATCCTGCGCGCGGCTTTCTCGGCGCTTTCACCGACGTGCTCGTCAAACAGCGCGTTGAGGTCGTGCCCGTCTTCGGATAACTCCAGTTCCAGCTCTTCGTCACTGTGATCCAGCAATTCACGATGGATGCGCTGCATCAAGGCATCTTCTATTGAGGACATGGGCGGAACTCGCGTGGTGGGGGATGGCAAAGTCTTAGTCGCATTTTGTTACTAACCAATGACATCAAATGCCGTGATTGCGGTGGGAGAGGGGGACAACCAGGCGTTTTGCCACTCCACGTTCATAAAACCGTAACAAGAATGTTGCAGAGTTCCCGGGCCCGAAATCACAAGGATTTTCCTTAATGAAACGTCTGATGAAGTCTGCTGCACTCGCCGTTGCGGTTTCTCTCAGTGCCACCTCGGTGTTTGCTGCCGAGAGCATCCGCCTCACCGGTTCCGGTGCGAGTTTCCCAGCCCCGATCTACCTCACCTGGTTCAAGGATTTCAGCAAGAAAACCGAGGGTGTCACCGTTGATTACCAATCCAAAGGTAGCGGTGCGGGCGTACAGGACTTCCTGAACAAAACCGTCGACTTCGCCGCCAGCGACTCGGCCATGAAAGACGAAGACATCGCCAAGGTTGCCGAAGGCGCGCAACTGCTGCCGATGACTGCCGGTGAAATCGTGTTGGCGTTCAATCTGCCGGGCAATCCTAAAGAGCTCAAATTGCCACGCGATGTGTACTCCAACATCTTCCTGGGCAAGATCACCAAGTGGAACGATCCGAAGATCGCTGCCGCCAACCCAGGGCTGAAACTGCCAGACATGCCGATCACCGTAGTCGTACGTGCAGACTCCAGCGGCACCACCGCTGTGTTCACCAAGCACTTGGCTGCGATCAACCCTGAGTTCCAGAAAGACCTTGGCGAAGGCAACACCGTCAACTGGCCTGCCAGCGACAAGTTCATCAAATCGCCGAAGAACGATGGTGTGACCGCCACTGTGCGTCAGACCCCAGGCGCGATCGGCTACATCGAATACGGCTTCGCCAAACTGGCCAAGGTTGACTTTGCCCAGCTGCAGAACAAGGCCGGCAAATATGTGGTACCGAACGCCGAAAGCGGCGCCGAAGCCCTGGCTGCGGTGAAAATGCCGGAAAGCCTGGTGGCCTGGCTGCCGGACCCGGATGGCGCCAAGTCCTACCCGATCACTTCCTACACCTGGATGATCTTCCGCAAGGACAACGGCAACCCAGCCAAAGCCAAAGCCATGCGTGAAATGGTCGAGTACAGCCTGACCGAAGGTCAGAAAATCGCCGATTCGATGGGCTACATCCCACTGCCTCCATCGGTTGTCGATCAAGTTCGCAAAGCTTCCGCCAACATCCAGTAAGGCCGCCAGGCCGCTCCCGGCATGGGCTGTCAGCCATGCCGGTAGCGTTCCCCCCTTGTTCCGGAATTAGCCAATGAACACACCTTTTGTCGTACCGGTTAACCCGGATTCTGCGTGCCAGCCACCCTCTACGAAGGATTTCCTGGTTGACCGCACCTTCCGTGCACTTGCACGCATAGGCGTAGTGCTGGTGCTGGCGCTGGTTTTCGCGCTGGTCTTCGAAGTAGGACGCAAGGCACTTCCCGGCATGGAAAAGCACGGTTTTGATGTGCTGTTCGGCAGTGTCTGGGACGTTAACCAAGGCAAGTACGGCATTCTGCCAGCTATTTGGGGCACGCTTTACAGCGCCCTTATCGCGTTGTTGATCGCAGGTTTTTTCGGCGTCAGCATGGCGATTTTTCTCACCCAGGATTTCCTGCCGGCAAAACTCGCGGCGGTGTTTCGCACCATCGTTGAACTGCTCGCAGCCATCCCCAGCGTGGTCTACGGCCTCTGGGGCATTTATGTGGTGATCCCGGCCATCCGCCCGCTGACTGCGTGGCTGAACACTGAACTGGGCTGGATCCCGTTTTTCGGCACATCCCTGAGCGGACCGGGCCTGCTGCCGGCGGCACTGGTGCTGGCCATCATGATTCTGCCGACCATTGCCGCTGTTTCCCAGGATGCTCTCACCGGTGTGCCGATGAAAACCAAGCAGGCCGCCTACGGCATGGGCACCACCCACTGGGAAGCGATTCTCAAGGTGATGGTGCCATCCGCCGCGACCGGCATCTTCGGTTCCCTCGTGCTAGGCCTCGGTCGCGCCCTGGGTGAAACCATGGCCCTGGCCATGCTGGTGGGCAACGCGAACAACATCTCGCTTTCGCTGTTTGCACCGGCCAACACCCTGGCGGCCTTGTTGGCGCTGAACTTCCCCGAAGCCGGCCCGAATGAAATTGAAGTGTTGATGTACGCCGCACTGGTCCTGATGTTTATCACGCTGCTGGTGAACATCATCGGTTCGATGATCATGGTCTACGCCCAGCGGGGTACCAAATAATGACTGATCTCTCTACGCCTATCACCGCCATGCCTAGCCTGCAGCGTCGGTTCGAAGGTCGCGCATTGCGCAGCCTGGTGTTGACCACGCTGGTGTGGCTCGGTGCGCTGCTGGCCAGCGTGCCGCTGATTTCCGTGCTCTACATGCTGATCACCCGTGGCGGCGCACGCCTGAGCCTGGAAGTGTTCACTGAACTGCCACCCACCGGCTTCGAGACCGGCGGTGGCTTCGGTAATGCCATGGCCGGTACGTTCGTGATGGTCGGTATCGCTGCCGCCATCGCCGTGCCGGTCGGCATCCTGGCCGCCATCTTCCTTGCGGAACTGGGCCCGGACAGCAAACTGGCGAACGCCTCACGCTTTGCCGCCAAGATGCTCACCGGCTTGCCATCGATCCTGGCGGGTGTGTTCGCCTACGCCTTGGTGGTGATGACCACTGGAACCTACTCGGCGCCGGCCGGTGGTGTGGCGCTGGCGGTGCTGATGCTGCCAATCGTGGTGCTGACGGCTGAAGAGTCGATGAAGATGGTGCCCAAGATCATGAAGGACGCGGCGTACGGCATGGGCTGCACCCGCTCGCAGGTGATCTGGAAAATCGTCTTGCCCACCGGCATGCCCGCGATCCTGACCGGCGTGATGCTCGCTGTAGCACGTGCCGCCGGCGAAACCGCACCTCTGTTGTTTACCGCGCTGTTCAGTAACTACTGGATCTACCACGACGGCAGCCTGGCGGTCATGAATCCGACGGCGTCCCTTGCCGTGTTGATTTACAACTTCTCCGGCATGCCTTTCGACAACCAGCTCGAGCTCGCATGGGCGGCCTCGTTGGTGCTGGTAATGATCGTGCTGGTCGTGAATATCGTGAGCCGTATTTTCGGCAAGCCCAAGTACTAAGAACGGGAGCACCTGAATTTTGAACGTCTCAACTGCGCAAAAAGCCGCTCCGTTTGTCACCCAGGCACCTGTGGTCATGGACTGCAAGCTGGACAAGATTTTCTACGGCAACTTCATGGCGGTGCGTGATAGCCATGTGCCAATCGAAAAAAACAAGATCACCGGCTTCATCGGCCCGTCCGGCTGCGGCAAGTCGACTGTGCTGCGCAGCCTCAACCGCATGAACGACCTGGTGAAAGGCTTCCGTTTCGAAGGCCACGTGCATTTCCTCGGCCAGGACGTGTACGGCAAGGGCGTGGATCCGGTAGTCGTACGCCGTTACATCGGCATGGTGTTCCAGCAGCCGAACCCGTTTTCGATGAGCATTTTTGACAACGTGGCCTTTGGCCTGCGCCTGAATCGCTATAAGGGCGACCTGGGCGACCGCGTCAAGCACGCGCTGCAAGGCGCGGCGTTGTGGGATGAGGTCAAGGACAAGCTCAAGGTCAGCGGCCTCTCGCTGTCCGGCGGCCAGCAACAACGCCTGTGCATCGCCCGCGCCATCGCGACCGAGCCGGAAGTGCTGCTGTTGGACGAACCTTGCTCGGCGCTCGACCCTATCGCCACGCGCCGTGTCGAAGAGCTGATGGTCGAGTTGAAAAAGGACTACACCATCGCGCTGGTCACCCACAACATGCAGCAGGCGATCCGTGTGGCCGACACCACGGCGTTTTTCTCGGTGGACATCTCCCAGGGCACCCGTACCGGTTATCTGGTGGAAATGGGCCCGACCGCGCAGATTTTTGAAAACCCGCGTGAGCAAATGACCGGGGACTACATCAGCGGCAAGTTCAGCTGACCCATGCACCGGTTTTCAGGAATACCAATGCCTGCAACACATCGTCTTGATCTGGCGGCGATCGAACGCGCACTGCGTGAGGTCCAGGCCCGTTTTGCCCAGCTCAGCCGGGACTTCACCGAGCCACGCGACCCGCTGACAGACGAAGTGCTGCAGAATGTGCTTGAAGGTTATGCCCTGATTGACGACTATGTTGCGCGCGGTGTCGACCTGTTCGATCTCCAGCAACTGAACCTGATGCTGGAGATCAATGCCACGGTGCTCTGTGGCAAAGACCCGGTACGCCGGCAGGAATACGCGCAGCACCTGGCGGCGACCGAAGTGCACTTTTTCAACAATGTCGAAGGTGGCATCAAGGATCTGTACAACTGGTATTGCAAGCACCATAACGAATCCGTATGGAAGCGAGCAGCCGGTGTCTACGTGCGGGTCCTGAGCAAGCCGCAGTTATTCATTGAAGGCAATCACCGCAGTGGGTCGCTGATCGTCAGTTACCTGCTGATGCGCGAGGGGTTGCCACCGTTTGTGCTGACCCTGGACAACGCCGAGGGTTATTTCAACCCGTCCTCGGTGATACGCAACTCCGCCAAGCATGGCGTCCTGGCCTTGTATGAATTGCCCAAGATCAAGAAAAAATACGCAGCGTTCCTGGAAGATAACGCCCCAGACCCAACCGAGTTTTTCCTGAGCGACACACCAGCGCCCACCCACCCAGGGGGCCATTGATGGGAAGGTACCCAGTGCTCGACACGATCAAGCGTGTGTTCAAGCGTCAGCGAATCCGTATTTCGTTCGACATCGACGACACACTGGCCTGCCAGCTCCACCACAGTGCGACCGAACACAGCCGCTTGCCGGCGTGCGTGCACCGTTGGTTGGGTGAGCCCCTGCGCAGCGGAACGCGCTCTTTGACCCGTGAACTGCGTCGCCAGGGCTGCAGTGTCTGGGTCTACACCTCGTCCGGCCGCACGCCGTCCTACATCCGCCGTTGGTTGTTGCTGTACGGCATCCATGTCGACGGCGTGGTCAACAGCGTGCGACATAACCAGGCCCTGACCGAACGCGGGCTGACGAGCACACCGTCAAAATTCCCTCCGGCCTTCGATATCGATTTGCATGTTGATGATTCCGAAGGCGTTCAGCTTGAAGGCTTCGACCACGGGTTTCGCGTGGTGGTCGTGGACCCGCAAGATGAGCAGTGGGCGCAGCGTGTGTTGGAGGCTGTTGCACAGGTCCAGGCGCAGCTGGCTCGCCA
The DNA here is from genome assembly GCF_037479595.1 of Pseudomonas sp. MYb541. Lineage (NCBI taxonomy): Bacteria > Pseudomonadati > Pseudomonadota > Gammaproteobacteria > Pseudomonadales > Pseudomonadaceae > Pseudomonas > Pseudomonas sp. MYb541. The sequence goes on from NZ_JBBGYS010000021.1 coordinate 18,934, forward strand.
ACAGCCGCAGAGGCACAAGGTGCCGGTACCGGTTTATCCAGGGCTGACATTGAACGGATGAAACAAGAAGGGCGACTGATTGATCAGTCGCCCCTCTTGTTTACTGGGTGTTCAACGCCCCAAGAAACTCAGTATGCCGCAACACCTTTGAGAACATCGACAGCGTGAAGTTTTCGGCCGCTTTTTGCTGTTCGTCGGTGAACGTCGCTGTGCAGTCGGCCAGCGTCACCACGTTATAACCCTTCTCATAACCTGATCGAACCGTGCCTTCGACGCAGCAGTTGGTCAGGAATCCCGCCACCACCAGGTTCTGGATGCCATTGTTGCGCAGCACCAAGTCCAAACCCGTGGTTGCAAAGCCATCCAGCCCGCGCTTGCCTTCCACAAGGATATCCCCGGGCTCATGGCTGATCGCCTCGGTCATCTCGGCGCCCCAACTGCCGGAAAGGAAAGCTGCGCCGTCGGCAACGCCCTTCAAGATTCCATAGTCACGCGTCGTCAGTTCCGGGTAGCCCTCAGCGAACTGGATCGGCAGGTGAATGATCTTCACGCCCAGCGCGCGTGCCTGTTGCACGGTCGTCGCGGTGTTGGCCAGCATGTCGGACTGGTGCATCACGTCTTTGACGGCGTCATGAAACACGCCACCTGCGGTGGTGAAGTCGTTTTGGAACTCAATCAGGACAAGTGCGGTGGCGTTTGGATTCATGATGAGGCTCCGAGAGGTGTCACTGGATTTGAGCCTTCAGAGTATATTCACTGAATCAACCCCCACAAGGACAGTGCAATGACCCGCTATTTCAATCATCCAGAGAGTGGCCAGGTCGAAGTGCCTGACCCGGCGCTGGCACTCAAGAAATCAGCGCCAGCGGCGGAGTCTGTCGTCGAGTAGTTACGGGGACGCACGCTTCACCTGCTTCCTGGCGCGTGGTGTCCATTGCGTTGGGAGGGCGCCACGATAGCGGGTCAGGTGACGCACGTAGTTGGATGATATTGCGGTTTTTACTCCAGATGCTTACCTAGCTCACTGATCTACCAAGCTTTTTTACCGACTTGCTGACGCAAGAAAGCTGCCCCGCGACCTTGCGTCGAAGCGACTGGATCTATATATTCCCAACCCTGCAACACGCGCTGCCGCCCGAATGGCGAAACTGGTAGACGCATGGGACTTAAAATCCCCCGCTCGTAAGGGCGTCCCGGTTCGATTCCGGGTTCGGGCACCATCATTTGGTTTCACGACCTCCCAGGACGTCGCTGAAGCCCGCAAAGAACCTGCCTAGTGCAGGTTTTTTTGTGCCCAGGTTTTTAGCCGGATGTACTCCAGCCCCTCGCTGAGCCCACCAAAACGCTGACGAGTCTTTTTGAACAGGTACTTAGCTGTGATTTCAAGATTTAGTCAAAGCGCGTACGAAATAACACTCAAGAAATCAGGACGTTTCTGACGCTGACAGTGCTTCCACAGGGCCGCTGTCGCGGTATTAACTTGGGCACCTTTATTGAGGGTCTGCTCATGTCTGAAGATTTGCTTAAATCGTTCTCTACAGAGGTCATGCAAACTGGGCCGGAGTCGACGCTGCCTTGTAACTTGAGCGACCAGTGGCTTGAGGTTTTATCCGCGCAGTTGGAGGATTTTTTCGAGAATGATTCGGATGAGTGCCTTTCACTCCCCATGATGGCGGTACTTCATATCCTGTTCGCGAAAAATAAAGGGGAGGCGATCTCGGAAACTCACGACAGGCTTTTTGATCATCTTTGCAACTATCGGATAGAGCTGGGGTTGGAAGAGATCAGACGGAAAACGGATGTGGGTGTAGAGCCCGCCAGTTTGGAGGCCATCCTCACGAATCGCACAGTGACCTTTGAGTGATAGGTCGATTGATTACTTCGAAGTACAAATGATGTGCTCCGCCTCGCATTTATTCACCCAGCACAACCTCCTAGAGTTCATCCCATTCGCCGCCCCGTCATTTCGGCAGGGTGTGAACTGGAGAACGTCTGATGCCCTGTGTAAATAGAACTGAATCGCGCAATAACCTGGTGGAGTCCACATCGTGACGCGTCCTGTCAGTATCGACTTCGTGTCGGATGTGATGTGCCCTTGGTGTGCACTCGGCGCTGTAGCGTTGCAGCAGGCGATCGCTAACCTTGCGGACGAAGTTGCGGTGGAGCTGACGTTCAAACCCTTTGAGCTGAACCCGGATATGCCGCCCGAGGGCGAAAATGCTGTCGAACACATGATGCGGAAATATGGCCGTACCGAAGCCGAAGTTGCCGCGCGCAATGACGTGGTGATCGCCCGTGGCAATGCCTTGGGCTTCACGTTCGACTTGGCGAGGCGTACTCATTTCTACAACTCTTTCGACGCCCACCGGCTGTTGCTCTGGGCGTTAGTTGACGGTCGCCAAGTGGCGTTGAAGCACCTTCTGTTCAAGGCGCATTTCAGCGATGGGGAGAACATCAGCAGCCGCGACACCTTGGTACGTCTTGCCGGTGACGCCGGGCTCTCCACGGTACGCGCTCAAGGAGTGCTGGACAGCGGGGAGTTCGCCGTTGAAGTCCGCGAGCTTGAAGACTTTTATTTCAGGCGCGGTGTCAGTTCTGTCCCGGCCATGGTACTGAATGGGCGTCACCTGGTGGCTGGCTCACAATCCGTCGAGGAATACGAACAAGCCATCAGGCAAATAGCAGGTGGCGCACTGATTACACGAACGGCTGACCACTGAACCCGCGTGGCAAACGCTGCAAACCTGGCAGGTCGGTAAGGCGCTGCGTCCACGCGCTGCGCCAGTCAACGTGGGTCTGAGTCTTGGCTTTTCGATTGGCACGGCGAGCGGCGTTGCGCTGGGTCCGACGCGCTTCTTTATAGGCATCGGTATTGCGGCAGGTACGGCATTTGACCCGGTTCAGCTCGGTGCTGGAAGGGAGGTTGGTGCCGTGGTGGCCACAGGCCAAGTGACCTGCAACCTTGAAGTGAATGACCATGTAAGCGTCTCCTTCTTGGGGGTACGCACATCGGTAGACCCACGATGCGCGCGGGGAGGGCGGGGTTTTGAAAAACCTCGACACCTAGGGTTACGACCCCAACAACCAGACAGCGTTCGGTTTTGGCTATAGGCCTGTTCAAGCCTGGCACCTGAGGCTAACCTGCCACGCTACCCATCAGAATAAGGAAGCAATGATGAGCGTCGATTCCCTGCCATACGAGGGCAGTTGCCGTTGTGAGCGTGTGCGCTTCAGCGTGAGTGCCGCCCCGGTGATCACCATGGCCTGCCATTGCACCGGCTGCCAGAAGATGTCTGCCAGCGCGTTCTCACTGAGCGCGCTGATTCCCGCCAGCGGCTTCACGGTGACCCAGGGTTGCCCGGTGATCGGCGGTATGCAGGGCGTGGATCGCCATTATTTCTGTCCCCATTGCATGAGCTGGCTGTTCACTCGGCCCCACGGCATCGATGAGTTCGTCAACGTGCGCGCCGCCCTGCTGGATAACGCCAGCGGTTACGTGCCGTTCATGGAGACCTGGACCCGCGAGAAGCTGCCGTGGGCCTCCACCCCAGCGGTGGAAAGCTTTGCTCAGTTGCCCGAGCCTCAGGAATTTCCGCGCTTGATGCAGGCCTACGCCGAGTTCAGTCGATCAACGCCAGCAAATCAGTAGTGCCCACATCCAACCCCGCCTGGGTCAGCAAGGTCGTGGCCTGGCCCCGGTGGTGGGTCTGGTGATTGAAGAAGTGCACCAACAGGCTGAAGAAGTTTTTATCGGCGTTCACGCCGCGCATGTTGCTGTAATGCAGGCGATGGTCCAGGTCGATCTCCTGCACGGTGTGGCTCCAATCGACAATGAGATGATCCAGCCAGCTGCGATGGGCTGCCAGCTCGCGTATATCCGCGAAGGCCAATTGTTTGAGATCGGCAGGGGCAGAAACTGCATTCAGCGGAGCCAATGCTGCGTAGCCTGCTGGATGCTGCGCAAAACGCTTGAGCCAGACGGTATCGCCCAGCGCCAAGTGGTTCAGCGTACCGAGGATCGAGCCGAAAAACGCCTGTCGATCCCTCGCCAACTCCGCGTCCGTCAGTGTCAGGGCCGCGTCATAGAGCTTGCGGTTCATCCACTGGTTGTAATTTGCCATCAGTGCGATGTGCTCAGTCCGGTTCACTTGGGTTTTCTCTGGAAGTCGCGATAGCGTCATGATAGGCCGTACCCGCCCGGTGGTCATGGTGTTCCGGCAAGGCCGGGCTATGGTTGATAGACGCCAACGCTGCGCCCTCGGAGGGTGACACCATGAACACCAGTGATTTACTTGAACAACTCTTGCGCGCCAGGCAAGGCGGTAGTGCGTCATCCGGCGGACTGGGTGGGCTCCTCGGTGGGTTATTGAAAGGCACCAGTACGGGCAATGCATCAACCGGTGGCGGCCTGGGTGATTTATTGGGCGGTCTGGGTGGCATGTTGGGTGGCACCACGGGCACTCGTCCCGCGCAAGGGCGTTCCGGTGGGATGAACTACGCCGCGCTGGCCTCCCTCGGAATGGCAGCATTCCAGGCTTATCAAGCCTGGCAACGCCAGCAGGCCACTGCGCCGCAACAAGCCTTGCAGACGGTGGACCAGCTTGACGGTCCCGCAGCAGAAGCCCACAGCCACGCGGTATTGCGTGCCTTGATCGCCGCCGCCAAAGCCGATGGCCGCACTGATGACAAAGAAAAGCAGCTGATTTCCAGTGAGCTGGGCCGCCATACCGACGACCCGCAACTGCAACAGTGGCTCGACGCCGAAGTCGCCAAGCCTCTGGATGCCACGGATTTTGCCGAGTTCGCCAGTGACCCGGCCATGGCGGCCGAGGTGTACCTGGCCAGTGTGATGCTGGTGGACGACCAGCAGGACGCCGAGCGCAACTACCTCGATGAGCTGGCGGGGCAGTTGCAAATCGACCCACAATTGCAACTGCAGCTGGAACAACAAGCCAAGGCCTAGAACCGTAATGTGGCCCCGGTGGTGAGCCATTGCGCGCGCTCACCGATCAGGCTGCGCCCGACCACCAGGTCCACGTCGACAAATTCGCCGACGTGAAACCTGGGCCCGGCCTGCCATGCCTGGTCGCCGCCATCCTGGCCGTAACGCTCGGCGATCAGCGTCAATGAATGCGCCACCTGGTACTCAAGGCCAGTGCCCCAGGTCAGGCGGTGTTTTTGGTCGCCGTCGTTGTAGGCGTGGGACCAACCGGCATTCAGGTTCAACCGCAATGGCTCCAGCGGCTGCCATGTCAACGGGATATTGAAGTCGGCGCCATCAAAGCCATGTCGGCGGTCGTGTGCAAAATGCGCACCGGCTGACACGGCCATTTCCAGCCCCAGATCTTCCCGCGACCATACTTGCGCCTTGAGCTGTGGGTTCACTTGGGTTTCGCCCTTGTCTGCGCTGGTAGCGCGGGACAGGGCTGCGCCCCATTGCACCGTAGGCAGCGCGGCAAAGGTGCAGGCAGGCGACAGCGTTTCAGTGTGAGTGCTGCCATCGTGGCGGTTGGCAGTGTGCCAGGCGTCGACATTGCATTCGCCCGGCGCATTGATCGCGCCGTCATCGACCACGTAAGAACCACCGGCCGCATTGGCCTTGGACAGCAAAGCAATCGTCAACAGGATGCCCAGGGTCAGTCCGATAAAGATCAGGTTGCGCTGCAACGCGCGACGCTTGGCCGGCGGTAGCAGCAACAGAGTATGACGCGCACCTCGGTAGTGACGCGCACGGTATTTGGCGAACCCGTCCTGGCGGGGTAGCGTGTGTTTTTTGTGCATGATGCACCTCGCATGAATTCAGCTTTCTACGGTCAGCACCGAAATGCCGCTGGCTTTGGCTTGGCAGACCAGCTCGGAAGTGTCGTCACCACCGGGAAGGGCGATGACCACGTCCGGGCGGCTGTCGGTCAGCATGAAATGGTTGCGCTGGCGTTCCGCCTGCTTGCCGTGGCGTTGCCAATTGGGCGGGTAGCGCACCACGTCGATGCTCAGTTCCCGTGCCCAGTCCTCGACGTCGCTGCCGAGGAATTGGTTGCCGCCGTGGATCAATACCTGCACCGGGCGCAGGCGGTGGTAAGCGTCCAGCACTTGGCGGGACATTTTGGTGTCGGCGTAATGACGACCTGCACAGATCAAGACGCGCATAAGGTGATTCCTTGTGTTGCACGGTGGCGGCCGGGCGACCGCCACCGTTTAAACGGCGGGGGAGATCAGTACCACTGCTTGAAGCGGCGGATGTAGATCGTCTTCATCAGTTGGGCCACGCAGCAGTAGCTGAGCAGGGTGCCCACCAGCCATGGGAAGTACGCCAGTGGCAACGGTTGCAGGCCTACCAGGGTGCCCAATGGCGAGAACGGCACGTAGATCCCCAGCACGATCACCACACAGGTCATCATCAACACCGGCCAGGCGGCGGTGCTCTGGAAGAATGGGATCTTGCGGGTCCGTAGCATGTGCACGACCAGGGTTTGCGAGAGCAGCCCCTCGATGAACCAGCCGGACTGGAACAGGGTCTGCATTTCCACACTGTTGGCGGCGAACACGTACCACATCAGTGCAAAGGTGGTGATGTCGAAGATCGACGAGGTCGGCCCGATCCAGATCATGAACCGGCCGATGTTCTTCGCATCCCACTTACGCGGCTTGGCCAGGTACTCCTTGTCCATCTTGTCCCACGGCAAGGCGAGCTGGGAGATGTCGTACATCAGGTTCTGCAACAGCAGGTGGATCGACAGCATCGGCAGGAACGGAATGAACGCACTGGCCACCAGCACCGAGAACACGTTGCCGAAGTTGGAGCTGGCCGTCATGTTCAGGTACTTCATGATGTTGCCGAAGGTTTCGCGGCCCTTGAGCACGCCTTCTTCCAGCACCATCAGGCTCTTTTCCAGCAGGATGATGTCGGCCGATTCCTTGGCGATATCGGTGGCCGTATCGACCGAGATACCCACGTCGGCATCGCGCAGTGCCGGTGCATCGTTGATTCCATCACCGAGGAAACCCACGGTGTGGCCGTTGGCTTGCAGCGCCTTGAGCACGCGGGACTTCTGCAGCGGTGTCAGCTTGGCGAACACGGTGCGTTCTTCCACGCGGCGCAGCAGCGTGGCGTCGTCCATGGCTTCAATTTCAGCTCCCAGCAGCGGCTGGCCTGGATCGAGACCGACCTGGCGGCAGATCTTGCTGGTGACCACGGCGTTGTCGCCGGTCAACACCTTGATTGCTACGCCGATCTGTTGCAGTGCCGCAATCGCAGGGCCGGCTGTTTCCTTCGGTGGATCAAGGAAGGTCAGGAAGCCCTGGATCACCAGGTTGCGCTCGTCAGCGGTGGTGTACTGCTGGCGTGCCATCGATTTAGGAATGTGGCGGGTGGCGACCACCAGCACACGGAACCCGTCTTCGTTGTAGTCGTTGGCAATCGCCAGCAGTTCTTCACGGCGACGCTCGTCCAGCGGCACGGCGGCGCCCGCTTCCATGACATGGGTGGAAATGCTCAGCATCTCTTCCACGGCACCTTTGCACACCAGCAGTTGGTCGTCGGCAGCATCCTTGACCACGATCGACAGGCGACGGCGCACGAAGTCGAAGGGCAACTCATCGACCTTGCTGTAGGCGAACGGCACCTTGAACTTCGGGTTCTGCTCCGAGAATTCCACGACCGCCTGGTCCATCAGGTTCTTCATGCCGCTCTGGTGATGGCTGTTGAGCCAGGCCAGGGACAGTACGGCATCATCACGCTGGCCAAAGGCGTTGACGTGGTGTTCGAGGATGATCTTGTCCTGGGTCAGCGTGCCGGTCTTGTCGGTGCACAGCACGTCCATCGAGCCGAAGTTCTGGATCGCGTTGAGGCGCTTGACCACCACTTTGCGCTTGGCCATGGCGGTGGCGCCCTTGGCCAGGTTGGCGCTGACGATCATCGGCAGCATTTCCGGGGTGAGGCCGACGGCCACCGCCAGGGCGAACAGGAACGCATCGCCCCAGTCGCCCTTGGAGAAACCGTTGAGCAGGAACACGATCGGCACCATCACCAGCATGAAGCGGATCAGCAACCAACTGACGCTGTTCACCCCGCGATCGAACGCGGTTTGCACTCGGGAACCGACAATCGCTTTGGCCAGGGAGCCAAAGTAAGTGCGCGGCCCGGTGGCGACCACCACGGCTTTTGCACGGCCGCTGACCACGTTGGTGCCCATGAAGCAGATGTTCGGCAGGTCCAGCAGGTTGCCCTGGTCGGCAACCACTGGCCCGGCGGATTTCTGCGTGACGTTACCCAAGGTGTCGTACTTTTCCACCGGCAAGGCTTCGCCGGTGAGCACCGCCTGGCTGATGAACAGGTCGCGGGATTCGATCAGGCGGATGTCCGCCGGGATCATGTCGCCGGCCGATAGCTGCACGATATCGCCGGCCACCAGCTCGCGCATCGGCACTTCGCGCAGGGTGGGTTGCGAACCTACCTGTTCACGGCGCAACACGGTGGCCGTGGTGCGTACCATGGCTTTCAGGGCTTCGGCGGATTTGGCCGAGCGGTGTTCCTGCCAGAAGCGCAGCAGGCTGCTGAGTAGCACCATGGTCATGATGATGATGACTTTGGTTGGGTCAGCGTCTTCGCCTTCCTGCATCGGCAGCCAGCAGTCGGTGAAGAAACTGATACCGGCCAGGGTCAGCAACACATAGATAAAGGGGTTATTCAGTGCCTGCAGGAACTGGACGATGGCGTGAGGCGGCTTGTCGTGGGCAACTTCGTTGTAGCCTTCGCGTTGCAGGCGAGCGGAGGCGTCCAGTTCGGTCAAACCGTCCTGGGTGGCACGTACGTTCGCCAGGGTGGCCGACAGGCCGTTGTGGGCTTCGCGGGCGGCACGCATCGACAGTTTGGTGTCGGCGTCGGTGCCATTCTTTTTGTGCAGAGGCGGGTTTTTTACGGCGCTCATTGTCTGTACTCCTGTCGCCAATTTTCGACAAAACATACCCGGTACTTACCTGAATACAGGCGAGCGAAAGCATGCCGAGTCGCTAACTTCGCGATCGGTTTAAATAAGGTGTTCACATAACTTCTATATTGCCCGCTAACAGCGCGTTAGTTAACTAGCGCGCAGCGGGCTACTACTGGACGTGTTCATAAAGAACTCCAGAACAGGGATCAGGAAGTTGCTGTTTCCAGCCGGGTCAGGCGGCGCGAGCGCTCACATAAAGACCGAGCATCAAGCTGGCCTGTGCCAGGCTGGAAACCTTGGGTCTCTGCGGGTCTTGAGGGTCGGCGTGATCCCAGTGCTGCACCAGTTGGCCGCTTTCCGGGCAGATACGCCAATGCGCCAGCGGGTAGGCCGGGCGCACTTGAGGGGAGGGTGCAGCAAACGCTGAGCGGGTAGGCGAAAAACCTACTGGCTCACGGCACAGCTTGGCGCGCAGGGCGGCCGATAGTGTGCGTACATCAGGCAAAACAAGGGCTTGGAAGGTCATAACACACCTCGGGACCGGACGAGCGACCGGCGAGGCAGTTACGGTGGAGCATCGAGCTCTAGCGCAGCTTACCGGACCGGGGTGGCGAGTCCTGTCATATTCTGGGTTTGGCGCCCGATGCCCGCGTAAGCGGTGCTCGGACAGCGACTAGATACTGTGTCCATTGGCTTCTTTTGTGAGGTTTAAAAAAGGCCCCAGTTGCGGGCACGGGCAATCTACTCAGAAGGCTAAAAAATGTCAACGCATGATTAATTAAATTGTCCGGCGTTCAGAGTTCATTCAGACAAGAGGCACTCGGAAGTTAGCGGATATATAACTTCATATACCCTGTGCGGCCAGAACTGCCAGATAGATCAATACCACGCCACAGGTGCCATAACTGATACGTTGCCACAACGGTGACGCGTTCTGGCGCAACAAATTGACCAGCCCCGCGATTAGAAAGCACGACAGCACCGACGCCAACATGAACCCGGCAAAGAACATCAGCGTCTGCCCGTGGCTGGGCGTGGTGCCGACGATGCCTGACAGCGCGCTGCCCAACGCGCCCCAGTAAACAATGTTTTTCGGGTTGGCCAGGGAGATCGCCGCCCCGGTGGCCAGTGCGTTTTGCCGAGTGCTGGCGGGTGCATCGTCTGACTCAGGTAGCTTCCAGGCGTCGATCAGGCTGCGAATGCCGAGCCAAGCCAGGTACAACGCACACACCACCGTCAACGGCACGCGCACGGCATCATGCTGGATCAGCAAAGCGATGCCGGTCAGGCCGATTATCGCCCACACTGCATCGCCCACCAGTGAACCGAACTGCACCAGCAGGGCCGGCGTGAAGCCATGCAGCAAGCCACGGCGCAGGGTCTCCGCCAGTACTGCGCCGGGGGATAGACAAAACACGAAACCGAATACCAGCGCGTAAAAGAAGATCGTCAGCATGCCCGCGTCCTTTCAGGAAAGTGCGAGAGCATACGCTGGCAGGCGGGCTCAGATCGACCGTTGATTGACGCGGTGCGAGAGTTCGTCGGCGCTTTCCTTGCGCTCCGAATAGCGGTCAACCAGGTCCGGGCGATCGCGCAGCAGCAGGGTGAACTTCACCAGTTCCTCCATCACATCGACCACGCGGTCGTACAGGGCGGAGGGCTTCATGCGGTCCTGATCGTCGAACTCCATGAACGCCTTGGGCACCGAGGATTGATTGGGGATGGTGAACATGCGCATCCAGCGCCCCAGGACGCGCAACTGGTTAACCGTGTTGAACGACTGCGAGCCGCCGGACACTTGCATCACCGCCAGGGTTTTGCCTTGGGTTGGGCGCACCGCGCCAAGGGCCAGCGGCACCCAGTCGAGCTGCGCCTTGAACACCGCTGACATCGAACCGTGGCGCTCGGGCGAGCACCACACCTGGCCTTCGGACCACTGCATCAGTTCCAGCAGTTCTTGGACTTTGGGGTGCTCACGCGGCGCATCGTCGGGCAGTGGCAAACCGCTGGGGTTGAAGATGCGCGTTTGCGCACCGAAGTACTGCAACAGGCGTGCGGCTTCTTCCACCAGCAGGCGGCTGAAGGAGCGTTCGCGGGTCGAGCCGTAGAGCAGCAGGATGCGCGGTGGTGGGGCCAAGCCGTCCGGTTTTGATGGGATCAGCGACAGGTCCAGGTTGGGCAGGGTGGTCATAGCGCCTCCGATTACAGCTCGGCAATTCGAGCGAGTTCTGCCTTGAGTTCAGTTGGGCTGAGCTCGGCAAACGGCAGGATGAAAAACGCTCGACAGCGAGTGGCAATGGTCTTCAGCGTGGCGTCGAATGCCGCCTGTACGCGTGCATCGTCACCCTGCACATCCGAAGGGTCTTCCAACCCCCAGTGCGCCTTCACAGACGGCCCGAAATACACCGGGCAAGCTTCGCCGGCCGCCTTGTCGCACACGGTAATCACCACGTCTGGCGGGCTGCCTTCGAACGCGTCGTTGCCTTTGCTGTACAGGCCTTCGGTGCTGATGCCGGCGGCCTGCAACGTGCTCAGGCTGCGCGGCAGGACCTGGCCCTTGGGAAAGCTGCCGGAGCTGATCGCCTCGAAACCTTCTGGCGCCAAGTGGTTGAACATCGCTTCGGACAAGATGCTGCGGCAGCTGTTGGCGGTACACATGAACAGGACTTTCATGGAGCGATCTCCTTTTAGAAACTCAGTCGCAAGGCGAGGGCGGCGAGGGTGATCAACAGCACCGGCAAGGTCAGCACAATGCCGACCTTGAAGTAGTAGCCCCAGGTGATGGTGATGCCCTTGCGTGCCAGGATATGCAGCCACAGCAAGGTGGCGAGGCTGCCGATGGGGGTGATTTTCGGGCCCAGGTCGCTGCCGATCACGTTGGCGTAGATCATCGCGTCCTTGACCACACCCACGGCATGGCTGGACTCGATGGACAGCGCGCCGATCAACACCGTCGGCAGGTTGTTCATTGCCGAGGACAGCAACGCCGTCAGCACGCCGGTGCCCATGGCTGCGCCCCACACGCCGTAAGTGGCGAAGGTATCGAGCCAGGTCGCCAGGTAGGTGGTGAGGCCGGCGTTACGCAAGCCGTAGACCACCAGGTACATGCCGAGGGAAAAGATCACGATCTGCCACGGCGCTTCTTTCAGCACTTTACGCGTGGAGATTTTGTGGCCCTTGGCGGCGATCACCAGCAGGAGCACGGCGCACACGGCGGAAATCGCGCTGATCGGAATGCCCAGCGGTTCCAGGGCAAAGCAGCCTACCAACAGGATGCCCAGCACCCACCAACCGGCACGGAAGGTGGCGCGGTCGTGGATGGCGCTGGCGGGGTCTTCGAGGTCGGCGGGGTCGTAGGTCTGCGGAATATCACGGCGGAAGAACCACAGCAGCACCGCCAGCGTGGCCGCGACGCTGACGAAGTTCACCGGCACCATCACGGCGGCGTATTCGTTAAAGCCGATCTTGAAGTAATCCGCCGAGACGATATTCACCAGGTTCGACACCACCAGCGGCAGGCTTGCCGTGTCGGCGATAAAGCCCGCGCCCATGACGAACGCCAAGGTAGCCGCCGGAGAAAAGCGCAGCGCCAGCAGCATCGACATCACGATCGGCGTCAGGATCAGTGCCGCGCCGTCGTTGGCGAACAGCGCCGAGACCAAGGCGCCGAGCAACACCATATAGGCAAACAAACGTCGGCCGCGTCCACGTCCCCAGCGTGCGACATGCAGCGCAGTCCAGGCAAAAAAGCCGGCTTCGTCCAGTAGCAGGCTGATGATGATCAGCGCGACAAAGGTCCCGGTGGCATTCCAGATGATGTGCCACACCACGGGAATGTCAGCCAGGCTGATCACGCCGCAGGCGAGGGCCAGGATCGCGCCCATCGTGGCGCTCCAGCCAACGCCCAAACCTTTGGGCTGCCAGATGACCAGGACGATGGTGAAGATGAAAATGGCAATTGCGACAAGCATGAATAAAGGCTCCGATGGCTCAGCAGCAGGTGCTGGCCCGTTGTGGTCTGTCGCCCATTGCATCCAGACGCTGCGCGTCGCTGTGCAACCATGGCTGGTTGGCTTGCAAGGTGGTGTGCAGCACCTGCGTCACCCACTCGGGCAGCGCAGGATTGATGCGGTAGTAGATCCATTGACCCTGACGACGGTCCTGCAGCAACCCGCAACTGCGCAGTTGCGCCAGGTGCCGGGAGATTTTCGGCTGGCTGTCATCCAAGGCATGGATCAGTTCGCACACGCAAAGTTCGCCTTCACGTAGGATCAGTAATGTCAGGCGTGCGCGGGTGGCATCGGCCAGGCATTTGAAGAGGGTGGGCGGGGAGAGGGAGTCCGACATGGCGAAGGTCTTTGTATATATGGTTATCCGAATATACGTATTTCCATATGTATCAGTCAAACCCTGTTTCAATTGATATGGATCAAATGCCGTGAAATCCACCACAAGTGTTTGAAATTAAAATGAAACACGAATGTCCTAAAGTGCCTGCCCATTGCTGATGAAGGAAGACTCCGCGTGACCCGTGCTACTCGTAACCTGCGCAAGACCCTGGATTCCGTCGCGGAAAATAATGAAACCGCCGCGTTCGACCTGATGCGCGCCGTCGAAAAACTCGGCGATGAAGTGCTGCGCCAGCGCCTGCTCAATACCATTCACCGGCTCAATCAGGATGCCTATGAGTTGCGCGAAGCGCGTGATTCGGTGGAGCAGGTGTCGGTCCGGCTCGCCTGAGCAAGATCGTTCAAGACAAGCCCATTGTTGTGCTGGCATGCTTGTCGACTGTCTGTCGATGAGCCGTTTCCATGCCTACCGCCTTACCGCATTACGCCTTCGCTCGCGGCGCCATTGCCGTTATTCCCTTGTCCCTGGCCTGCGCGCCTTGGGGACTGCTGGCCGGTTCCATGGCCATCGATGCGCAATTCAGTCCGCTGGAAGCCCAGGGGTTGTCCGCCATCGTGTTTGCCGGTGCGGCGCAACTGGTCGCCATCGGCATGGTCAAGAGTGGCGCCAGCCTGATTTCCATCGTACTGACCACCTTGCTGCTGACCTCCCAGCATTTGCTCTACGGCATGCACCTGCGTCCGATTTTGTCGCCGCTCAAGACCCGCTGGCGCATGAGCCTGGGCTTTCTGCTCACCGATGAATTTTTCGCACTGGTCAGCCACTACGACCGTGAGACCTTCAACCGCTGGTATGCGCTGGGTGTGGGGCTGACGTTCTATATCGCCTGGAACCTGTTCACTCTGGCCGGCATCGTGCTCGGCAAGAGCATCCCCGGTCTTGACCAACTGGGCCTGGAGTTTTCCATCGCCGCCACCTTTATCGCGCTGATCACGCCGGTGGTGCGTGACGTCCCCACTGTGGTCTGCGTGGCGGTGTCACTGGTGTTTTCGGTGTGGCTGAGTTTCCTGCATTGGGAATCGGCGGTGGTGGTGTCCGGCGTGCTGGGCATGAGCGCGGGTTATGCCTGCAAGCGACTAGGAGTAGGGCAGCAATGATCTACATCATGATCGTGGCGATGGGCCTGGTGGTCTTTTTCAACCGTTACCTGTTTATCGAGCCGCGCCTGCCGGTGCGCCTCAACCGGGGGGCGCGGGAATTTCTCGGGTTTGCAGTGCCGGGCATGCTCACGGCGATTTGCGGGCCGATCATTTTCCTGGCGGATCATCATCTGAACCTGAGCCCGGCCAACCCTTACCTGTTGGCGGGTATCAGCGCGGTGGGGCTGATGTACTGGACGCGCAATGTGCTGGTCACCGTGTTGCTGAGCATGGCGTTGTTCTACCTGTTCCGCTGGTTGCTCTAAAACCCAGGCGAAAAAAAGCCCGCGGGAGGGCGGGCCGAAGGAAGACTTCTAAAAATGAGCGTGGCCAATATAGGCCGCGCCTTCTCCCTTTACAGTGAAACAAAGTTTATGCAGCCGTCAGTCCGGCACGCGGCAATGGTACAGTCGCGTTTTTTTCCGACGGAGCAATGGCATGCACAAGGTGGTAATTGGCGCACTGGTACTGGCGGCCCTGGCCGGTTGCGCGGGTTCGAAGATGAAAGAAGCGCGCGCAGGCACGCCCTACAAGACCCTGGCGTCGGACAAGGCCACCCTGGTCGTTGCCGAATGCGTGCAGTTTGGCTGGCAGGACGAAAGCGTGTTCGGCGTTGATGCCGGCGGCTTCAAGGAACCGATCGAGGCGGGCGGTTACACCGTGTACACCACCGCTGGCGATTACTTTGTTGATGTGCAGAGCGCGGGTGCCGGTTCTTCCATCAAGTACTACGCCGCAGAAGACAACATGCCCGCCAAGCGTCGTTTGGCCGCACTCGCGACCTGCCTGTAATCCATTGCCTTAGACGATTTAGGAAATGCCTGGCACGACAGCCGCCGGGCATTAGCTTATGATTCACCCGCTCGCCCGACATGATGGCTCTTTACCAGTACACGGACGTCGAGGCCTAAACGTCCGGCGAGCATCCCTTCCTTTCTTCAGCGCGGCATGTAGCCCAAGTGCCAGCGACGGGGAATCTTCAGTGACACCACCCCCAGCAACCCCGCCAACACGCCGCTGACCATCAGCGCTTTCAAGCCCATCTGCTGCTCCAGCAGTGCGCCAATCACCGCCCCCACGAACATGCCTGCCCACGGAATCAACTGCACGCGCCAGCCACTGCGCCGCTCTCCGAGCAACCAGCGCCCGAGCCCACGACCAAAACGCGAAAGCGCGCCGGTGACATAAGTCAGCCCCACCGGCAAACCGTTGACCTCTTCCACAGCGGCATTAAGCATGCCCATCGCGATGATCGCCGCCAGCAGCGCGGGCAGCGTATCCGCGAAAGGCAGCCATGCCGCGCCGCACAACAACGCCGCAATACACAGCAGCAACGGCAAGGCGTGGCGACGGCTCATTCGACTGACCACCACCCCCAAGGCGTTGCCGACCACAAATGTCGCGACCAGCAACAACAGCCGTCCGGTCAGCCCAAGATCCCCTGCGCTGATCGCCACCGCCAGGCGCGTGGTGTTGCCGCTCATGAACGAAACGAAATCGCCGCTCGCCATGAAGCCGATGGCGTCGGTCATGCCCGCCAGTACCGACAGACTGGCCACTAGCATCAGCCCGACCCGGCCACGCCAGCGTTGCCGGTGGGCGAGTGCAGCATTGGCGTAAGGCTTGCGGGGCGAAGGCAGCATAGGGCCGGGTTCCTCGGTGAGATTATCCGGCCACTACCGTAGGACGCTTTCAGCGCGCGTGCAATGACCTCAGACAGCTTCCAACGACCAACCTGTGTGGTGCCAATCCAGGAAATGGGTGGGCTTGATCGATTGAATGAACGCCGCGTCATGGGAGACCACCAGCATTGCCCCGTTGAAACCTTGCAGCGCCTGCTCGAAAGCCATCACCGACTCCAGGTCCAAGTGGTTGGTCGGTTCGTCCAGTAACAGCAGTTGCGCCGGCACTTCGCGCCATAAGGCAATTGCCATCGCGGCCTTCAAGCGTTCGCCACCGCTGAGTTGCCCGGTGGGTTGGGTGACGCGCAAGGCATCCAGTTGCAGCAAGGCCAGGCGTGTACGCAATTCGGCTTCGGCCAGGGGGGTGTCGAGCAGGTTGAGTTGTTCGACGATGGAGCGCTGATCGTCCAGCAGCGCAAGGTGCTGATCAATGTAGGCGCAGGGCAGATGCACCTTGCATTCACCCGCGACGACCTGCCATTTACCGGCCAGTACCTTCAGCAACGTGGACTTGCCGCAGCCGTTCGGCCCACGTACGGCAACGCGCACCGGACCTGCGAGATGCACATTCAGACAGGTCGACGGCAGCCACGGCAACTGTGCGTCCACCAACGACAACACCTGCCTCCCGTTGGGCACCGCTGATGCGGGCAATGCCAACAGCGTCGGCGTTTCTTCTTCTACCCGTTCATAAGCCTGGCGCACCTGGGTATCCAGTTCGTGTTTATGTTGCCAATGCGCGCTGCGCACGGTGCTGACGATTTCCGTGGCGGCGCCTTTCCAGCGCGCCTTGGTGAAACGGTCGACGTTGGCGGTTTCCGCATGCTTGCGTGAGCGCGCGGCGTTGCGTTGCAGGCTGTCGTGGTCCTTTTGCAGGCGCCGCCGTTCGCGGCTGCGCTCCAGGCGTGCATGGTCCAGCGCGGCGATGGCGGCCTGTTGTTCGGCATCACGCTGCAGGCGATAGGCATCGTAGTTGCCGCCATAGACGTTTACGCCCAGGGGCGACAGTTCAATGATGCGCGCCATGACGTTGAGCAATTGCCGATCATGGCTGACCACCACCAGGCCACCACGCCAAGCGCTGAGCACACGAAGCAGCCAGGCGCGGCCTTCGCTGTCGAGGTGGTTGGTGGGTTCATCGAGCACCAGCAGCGGCGGCGCGGCCAGCAGCGCGCCGATGATAGCGACCCTGGCCAACTGGCCGCCGCTGAGTTGGTCGGCCGGGGTATCAGAAGCCAGCTGCGACAGCCCCGCGCCGTCCAAGGCACTGCGCAAGCGTTCGGCCAGGTCCCAGCGGTCGTCGATCAATTCCAGGTCTTCGACCTGTGCGGCGCCTCGGGTCATGCGTTCAAGGGCGGCCAATATCTCTGCGGTGCCGGTGAGATCGGCGACCGTTTCCCCTGGCGCAACCGCGATGCTCTGCGCAACGTAGATCACTCGGCCTGGGCCATTCAGCGAGCCAGAGGAGGGCGCCAGCAACCCAGCGATCAAGCGGGCGAGAATGCTTTTACCTCGACCATTGCGCCCCACAATGCCGGTAGGTGTGTGATCGATGGACAGGGTCAAGTCATCCAGCAGGGTTTCGCCATTGGCGAACTGGAAGCTCAGGTGTTGCAGGGAAACAAGGACGGGCAGCCGGTTGACGTCAGTCATCAGCACCTCCAAAAAAATGTCGGACAGGCCAACAAGCGCGCCAGGCGGCTCGTTGCAGATACATTTTGGAAGGCTTAGTGGTTCACGTCGGCGGTCGTCCTGCGGATCAGAAGGGAGGCAAAGCCTAACCCGTCTTGGCTTGTTTCGGCAAGTCCGCCGCCAATTGCTCAAGAAACATCGCCAAGGCCACTTCTTCGGCCTTGAGCCCTTTGCGCAGGCGCGGCTTGGGCAACTTGGAGAGTTCGCCGAGGCTGAAATGCTCCAGCACGGCAGGGTGGATGTAACACTTGCGGCACACCGCCGGGGTGTTACCCAGCTGCTTGGCGACATCCTTGACCATCGACACAACATGCCTTTTGGCATCGGATTCGGGCTGCCACTCCAGTTCCCGCAATACGGCCAACGCCATGGCGGTACCGGCCCAGGTGCGGTAATCCTTGGCGGTGAAGTCGGCGCCGGTGAGTTTGTGCAGGTAATCATTCACGTCTTGGGAGCTGACGGTGTGCCGCTCGCCATCCTCATCCAGGTACTGGAACAGGTTCTGGCCCGGCAATTCCAGGCAGCGTTTGACCACTGTCGCGAGTCGCCGGTCCTTAACGCTGATTTGGTGCTCGACACCGCTCTTGCCGCGAAACTGGAACTTGATTTCGCTGCCTTTTACATCCACATGACGGGTGCGCAGGGTGGTCAGCCCATAGGACTTGTTGTCGCGGGCATACTGGGTATTACCGACGCGGATCAGCGTAGCGTCCAGCAGCGTCACCACGGTGGCCAGCACCTTTTCGCGGGTAAATCCGGGCTCGGCTATTTGCGCTTCGAGCTGTTTGCGCAATTTCGGCAGTGCACTGCCGAATTCCTGCAGCCGCGAATACTTGTCCGTGTCCCGCACTTCGCGCCAACGCGCGTGATAGCGATACTGTTTGCGCCCGCGTGCATCGCGGCCGGTAGCTTGCAGATGGCCGCGCGGGTCGGCGCAGATCCACACATCGGTGTAGGCCGGCGGGACGGCAAGGGCGTTGAGGCGCTTGATCTCGTCGGCATCCGTGATGCGTTCGCCCTTGGGGTCGAAATACTGGAACTTGCCGCGCAGCGTCTTGCGGCGGATGCCGGGCTGGGTGTCGTCAACGTAATGCAGGTCGCGGGGCAGCGCAGAGTCGGACATGGGGCGGGTTCCTTGGCAACAAATCAGGCCGGTATGTCTGATGGACCGCAGCGGTGTGCGGTCGTGCCAAAAGGTTGCTTACGCCAACACCGCGACGGCCTTGATCTGTGCCCAGAGTCTCTGGCCGGGCTGCAGTTGCAGTTGGTCGCGGGAGAAACGCGTGATGCGCGCCAGCAACGGCGTGCCACCCGCGTCCAGGCGCACCAGCACATGCGCGCTGTTGTCTGCCGAAATCTCTTGCGTGACCGTAACCGGCAGGCGGTTGAGGATGCTGCTGTGTTCCTCCGCTTGCAGGCTGAGGCTCACATCCCGCGCCTGCACCTTGATACGCAACGCTTTGCCCACCGCCAACGGCGCATGGGCTACACGCATGTGCAAGGCGCTGGCGGGCAGTTGCAGGGTGAGCAACTGATAGTGATCGTCATAGGCACTGACCGCGCCGTTGATCACCACGCCGGCATCGTCGCCCAGCGCCAGGGGCAGGTCGAGCCGCGCCAGGGTTTCGCCGATGGGGCCGCTGGCCAGGGCCTTGCCGTCGCTGAGCAAGACGATGTGATCGGCCAGGCGCGCCACTTCATCCTGGGCATGGCTGACATACAGCACCGGGATATCCAGTTCATCGTGCAGGCGTTCGAGGTACGGCAGGATCTCGCTTTTGCGCTGGCTATCGAGGGCGGCCAGGGGTTCGTCCATCAACAACAGACTGGGGCTGGTGAGCAAGGCGCGGGCGATGCCGATGCGCTGGCGCTCACCGCCGGAAAGGTGCTGGGGATGGCGGTCGAGCAGGTGGCCGATGCCCAGCAACTCGGTGGCATGGGCCATATCCACACGGCGCTGCTGACGGGGAATGCGCTTGAGGCCGAACTCCAGGTTGGCCCGCACCGACAGATGAGGGAACAGGCTGGCCTCCTGAAACACGTAGCCCAGGCCGCGTTTATGGGGCGGTACGAACAATCCGTTGCGGCTGTCTTGCCAGACTTCATCATTGATCTGGACAAAGCCGTCTTCGGCGCGCTCCAGCCCGGCGATACAGCGCAGGCAGGTGGTCTTGCCGGAACCGGAATGCCCGTACAGCGCCGTCACACCGCGACCGGGCAAGTGCAGGTCGACCTCCAGGGCAAAACCCGAATACTTGAGTTGCAGACGTACATCAATCATCGACATCAACTCCAGCCCAGCTTGGTTTTACGGCTGGAATACAGCGCCAGCAACACCAGGAACGCGAACACCACCATGGAGCCGGCCAGCCAATGGGCCTGGGCATATTCCATGGCTTCCACATGGTCGTAGATCTGCACGGACACCACCCGGGTCTTGTCCGGGATATTGCCGCCGATCATCAGCACCACGCCGAACTCACCCACGGTGTGCGCAAAACCCAGGATGGAGGCGGTGATAAACCCTGGCCGCGCCAGGGGCAAAATGACGGTGAAGAACGTGTCCCAAGGATTGGCACGCAAGGTTGCGGCCACTTCCAGCGGGCGTGTGCCGATGGCGGAGAAGGCGTTTTGCAACGGCTGCACCACAAACGGCATCGAATAGATCACCGAGCCAATGACCAACCCGGCGAAGCTGAAGGTGAGGGTGCCCAGGCCCAGCCATTGGGTGAACTGGCCGAAGTAGCCATTGGGCCCCATGGTCAACAGCAGGTAAAAACCGATCACCGTCGGTGGCAACACCAATGGCAGAGCGACGATGGCGCCAATGGGGCCGCGCCACCAGGATCGGGTGCGCGACAACCACAGGGCTATCGGAGTGCCGATGATCAACAGGATCACGGTAGTCAGTGACGCCAGTTTGATGGTCAACCAGATGGCGGAAAAATCGGCACTCGATAACGGCATTTACTTGGCCAGCTCGTAACCATAGGACTTGATGACAGCAGCGGCCTTAGGCCCCTTGAGGTAGTCGACCAGCGCCTTGGCAGCGGCGCTGTCCTTGCCCTTGTTGAGGATCACCGCGTCTTGTTTGATCGGGTCATGCATGGCGGCGGGAACGATCCACGCCGAACCGCTGGTGACTTTGCCGTCTTTATAGATCTGCGACAAGGCCACGAAGCCCAGCTCAGCGTTGCCGGTGGACACGAACTGGTAGGCCTGGGTGATGTTCTGGCCTTCGACGATCTTGTCTTTGACCTTCTCGGTCAAACCTTCCTTGGCCAGCACTTGGGTGGCGGCGAGGCCGTAAGGCGCGGCTTTCGGGTTGGCGATCGACAGGTGCTTGAACGCGTTTTTCTTCAGCACCTCGCCTTTGGCGTCGACATAACCTTCCTTGGCCGACCACAGCGCCAGGGTGCCGACGGCGTAGGTGAAGCGCGAGCCTTTGACGGTGTCGCCTTCGGTTTCAAGTTTTTGCGGCGTGGTGTCGTCGGCGCTCAGGAAGACTTCGAACGGCGCACCATTCTTGATCTGGGTGTAGAACTGGCCGGTGGCACCGTAGGCTGCGACCAGTTTGTGGCCGGTGTCTTTTTCGAAGTCGGCGGCAATCGCCTGGATCGGTGCGGTGAAGTTGGCGGCGACGGCCACCTGGACTTCATCGGCATGGGCCGAACCGAAGGCGAGGGCAGCGACCAGGCTGGCCAGGCGTGCGGCGTGAATCTTCATGAAGCAGCTCCTTTGAGGGTGTACGGCTTGTTATAGGTAGAAGGCTTAACCGCTATGTATGGGAATATATAGCGGTTGGCCATTGCCGGTACAGTGCAAAGTTGCCACAGGTTCTACGGGTTGAGTTTGGCCAAGGCCTGCTCCGCCAGTTCGCGCGTCAGGTCATAGGTGGTGGTGTCTTTGCCCAGGCGCAGCGCCTGGCCGGACCATAAATTGCTGAAGCCCGCTTCATCCTTGGCCTTGAGCGGGATCAATGCGCCGCCGGAGGTCGGGAATGCCGGGGCGGCTGGGTTGATTGCACCCAACTCCCGCATCACCCGGTTGACAATGCCCCGTGCCGGACGACCGGTAAACAGGTTGGTCAGCGCGGTTTCGCTGGCCTGGGCATGGCGCAATGCGTGGTGGTGCGAAGGCGTGACATTGGCTTCAGGCGTAAACAGGTAAGCCGTGCCGATCTGTACCGCCGAGGCGCCCAGGGCAAAGGCCGCGACAATCCCGCGTGCATCGCCGATCCCGCCGGCGGCAATCACCGGCACGCTGACGGCGTCGACCACTTGCGGCAGCAAGGCGAACAGGCCGATCTGGGTATTGAGGTCATCGCTGAGAAACAAGCCACGATGCCCGCCAGCTTCACTGCCCATGGCGATGATCGCATCGCAGCCGTGCTGCTCCAGCCAGATTGCTTCTTCCACGGTGGTGGCCGAGGACAGCACTTTCGCCCCCGTGGCTTTTACCCGATCCAACAGGGCTTTTTCTGGCAGGCCGAAGTGAAAACTGACGACTTCGGGACGGAATTCCTCGATGACTTGGCAAGCCGCTTCATTAAACGGTTCGCGGTTGGACACGGGCGTCGGCGCCTCAAAATCGGCACCCAATTCACGGTAGTAGGGTTCCAGCAAGTCCTTCCAGCGCCGATCACGCGCTGCGTCGGGGGCTGGAGGCTGGTGGCAGAAGAAGTTGACGTTGATCGGGCGTGGGCTGGCCTCACGGATGGCGGCCAGCGCTTCGCGCAGTTGCGCGAGACTCAGTGCGGCCGCCGGCAATGAGCCCAGCGCGCCAGCTCTATTGGCCTCAATGACCATGGCCGTGGTGGTGCCCACGGCCATGGGCGCCTGGATGATCGGCAGTTCGATCCCCAGCAGGTCGATAATGCGGGTGTCTGGCCAGGTGCTCATGGGATGTCTCTCCAGCGTTAGTGAGGCTTTGCCCTGTTTTAACAGGGCCCATGACACCCGGCCACTCTGTTTTATTCACTGGACGAACGGCACGTTCCGTGATGCGCCATTAGTTGATGGCGTTTCCCAGCACCGCGTGAATCCGCTCGGCGATATGGGCCGCATGGGTTTCCAGGGCGAAGTGGCCAGTGTCGAGCAGTTCCACCACGGCGTTCGGGTTGTCGGTTTGATAGGCGTGTGCACCCGGCGGGATGAAGAACGGATCGTTCTGGCCCCAGATCACCAGTGTTGGCACTTGCTTGGCCTTGAAGAAGGCCTGGAACGCCGGGTACAGCGTCAGGTTGTTGCGGTAGTCGAGGAACAGGTCCAGCTGGATCTCGTCGTTGCCGGGTCGCTGCATGAGCAGTACGTCGAGCATGTAGGACTCTGGTGCCACCAACTCGGGTTGATTCACGCCGTGCAGGTACTGGTAGCGCGTGCCTTCCAGGCTGATCACCGCGTTGCGGATCACCTCGCGGTTGGCCTGGCTTGGTTCGGCCCAGTAGGCGCGAATCGGTGCCCAGGCGTCCCCCAGACCTTCCAGGTAGGCGTTACCGTTTTGCGAAACCAGCGCGCTGACCCGTTCCGGGTACGCCACTGCCAGGCGTAGACCTACCGGTGCGCCATAGTCGAAGACGTACAGCGCGTAACGCGTCAATTCCAGCGCATCGACAAAATGTCCGACGGTGATCGCCAGGTTATCGAAGCTGTAGTGGTAGTCGCGCTCGGCAGGCACTTCGGTAAAGCCGAAACCCGGCAAATCCGGCGCGATCACCCGAAAGCGCGTGGCGAGTAAGGGGATCAGATCGCGGTACATGTGCGACGAACTGGGGAAACCGTGCAGCAGCAAGATGACCGGCGCCGAGGGGTCGCCGGCTTCGCGGTAGGACATGCGTACGCCGTCGGCATCGACATGGCGGTAGTGAACGACGGAGGTTGGAAGGGTCATGATGAAGTCACCTTTGTAACTTGATTGGATTGATATACGGGTTACCTTCTTCAAAAGCTGCGCTGAAAAAAGTAACCTGTCAAACTATTTATAACGGTTTCAAATTTGTGTCGTGTAACTATCCGCGTGACTAGATAGCGGTTACTATGTCTGCGCCCTGAAGAGGAATGACCATGACTATCCCAGCCTCCCTTGAACCTTATGTACTCGCCGACGACCCGGTGCTGGACATGCTCAACACGCGCGCCAATGTCGACGCCCAACCGCATGACTTCTGGCAGTCCGATGCCGACGTCGAGCGTTGGCTGGTGCGCCTGGGGTGGGTTGAGGAGGGGCAGGTGCCTGTGTTTGAAGCGGGCGCATTGCTCCGGGTGGGCCGTGAGCTGCGCGAGGTGATCCGTGTGTTGCTGGAAGCGCGCAAGGAAGGAGCGCAGGGCGATCCCGCCGCACTGAATGGCTTTTTGCGCAAGGCCGTCAGCCATCCGCAGTTGGCTTGGCCGGCGTCGGGTGAGTTACGCGTTGAGCGTCAGCGCAAGCTGCAAACCCCGGAGCAATTTCTCTCGATGATTGCTGAAGCCGCAGCGCGTTTGCTGGTGGACGGGGATTTCAACCTGATCCGCACCTGCGAACATCCCGAATGCGTGTTGTGGTTCTACGATCGCACCAAGGCCCATAAGCGCCGTTGGTGCAGCATGGCGCTGTGTGGCAACCGGCATAAAGTCGCCGAGTTTCGCAAGCGCAAGCTGGGTTAAGCCTTGCGCTCGCGCTCCAGCAACTGCTGCTTACGTTCCACGCCCCAACGATAGCCCGACAGGTCGCCATTGCTGCGCACCACACGGTGGCAGGGAATCGCAACCGCGAGGCTGTTCGCGCCACACGCTTGAGCCACCGCGCGGAACGATTTCGGCGCGCCAATCCGCTCTGCGATCTGCGCGTAACTGGCCGTGCTCCCCGTTGGAATTTCGCGCAAGGCTTGCCACACCCGTTCCTGAAATGCCGTGCCGCGCAGATCCAGGGGCAGGTCCAGGCCGAGCGCAGGTGCTTCGATAAACCCCACGACCTGTGCCACCAACTGCTCGAAGCGCTGGTCGGCGCCTACCAGTTCGGCTTTGGGAAACTGATCCTGCAGATCGCGCACCAATTGGCCGGGATCGTCCCCCAGCAGAATCGCGCAGACGCCACGGGCGCTCTGCGCCACCAGGATCGCCCCCAATGAACACTGCCCGACAGCGAACAAGATCGCCGTGTTAGTGCCGCCAGCTTTGTAGTCGCTGGGTTTCATGCCGAGGAGCTGGTCGGCCGATTCATAAAAGCGGCTATTGGAATTGAAGCCGGCGTCATACAACGCGTCCGTTACCGAGTGCGAGCTTTTGAGCCCATCGCGTACCTTGCGCGAACGGTGCGCGGTGGCATAGCCCTTAGGCGTCAGGCCGGTGACGGTTTTGAACACGCGGTGAAAGTGGAAAGGGCTCAGGTTGGCCTGGGCGGCCAGCGCACTCAGGCTGGGCGGCGTCTCGGCTTGTTCGATATGTCGGCAGGCTTGAGCCACCAATTGCGCGTGGTGCGCAACCAGCAGAGTCTGGTCTCCCGCTGCACGTTTGCTGGCGCGATAACCGGCGGCTTCGGCCTGCACCGGGGTGTCGAAGAACTCGATGTTTTCCGGGCGCGGTAAACGTGAGGCGCTGCTGGGGCGGCAGTACACGCCAGTGGTCTTCACACCGTAGACGAACAGCGCATCAGCCTTGGGGTCGCGGGCGAGGATGGCCGCCCAGCGTGGGTCTTGTTCGGTTGTCATGCTTGGCACTCTTGACGGATTCCGTTCAGATTAATCGCGCCGCGCCTACCTGGCACTCTGAAGCTTGCGGTCAAATCAACCGGCAGTGCGAAACGTGAGGTTGATGCGTTGCGGCCCCATGACCGGATGCACACCGTCCTTGATCGGCATCACTCCGTGGAAGCGCAGGCGATCCACGCCGCCCCAGACCACTACGTCGCCATGGAGCAGTGAGACTTTCCGGGTTTTGTCACTGCGTTCGTGTCCACCAAACAGGAAAATCGCCGGCAGGCCAAGCGACACAGATACAACCGGTTCGCTATAGCGGCGTTCGTTTTTGTCCTGGTGCAGGGACATTTTGGCGCCGGGCACATAGCGGTTGATCAGGCAAGCATCAGGGGCAAAGTCGGGAAAACCGGCCTCTGCCGCCGCGTGCACCGCCAATTGACGCAAGACCTCTGGCATCTTCGGCCACGGCTGCTGGCTGCGCGGGTCGAGTGGCGAGTAGCGGTAGCCGGACGTGTCAGTGGTCCAGCCCAGGTCGCCGCAACTGCTCAAAGCCGCCGACATGGTAAAGCCGCCGGGTGTGACCATTTGTCGAAACGGTGATTGAGCCAGCACCCGCCGCAGCTCCGGCAGGAGGCGCTCAATCCAGGGCAGGGCGTAGCCCCTTAATACGTAGGACTGTTCGCCAATTTGCTCACGCCCTGCGGGTTGTTGCAGGGCGTCGTCGGCGAACAGGTCAGCGGTGGGGCCGGGCATCGGCTTACAGCGCCTTGCTCACATTGATGTCGGTGATTTCATCACTGGCATCGTGAATTTTCGCCAGGGCTTGCTTGGCTTCTTCCACGCTGTTGGTCTGCAGTTGGGCGAACTCAAAGCGGCGTTCGCCGTTAAGCTTGTACTTGATCACGTATTTGGTAGTGGTGTTCACGGCTATTTCCTGTGAAGTGTGCGGATCAGCTCAGCTTGGAGCTGGTACGACGCACAATGCGGATCTTGTGGGACAACGCGGGTTTGCGGGTGACGCTGATTGCGCGACGCGTGACTACGTCCAGCGTGATGTTCCAGAACCCGGTGCTCGGCGCAGTGATTTTGGCGGGGAACTTGT
This sequence comes from Pseudomonas sp. MYb541, assembly GCF_037479595.1. Taxonomy (NCBI): domain Bacteria; kingdom Pseudomonadati; phylum Pseudomonadota; class Gammaproteobacteria; order Pseudomonadales; family Pseudomonadaceae; genus Pseudomonas; species Pseudomonas sp. MYb541. The sequence continues at coordinate 45,561 of NZ_JBBGYS010000021.1, forward strand.
CGAAGGCGCCGCCGTGATAGGTGTGACGGCCGCCATTCTTGAAGCTGCGAAAATTCGCATCGCTCATCAGGCGGATATTACAAGTCTGAGAGCATTCGATGACGACAATGTCGCCCTCGTTGAGGTGCTCACGCTGGTGGATGAATTTCATGGGTGGAGACTCCAGAAGGGCTTTTTCTGAAAAATCAGAACGATACGTAGGTTAAGATGGAGTTTATCAGCCCCAGCGTGTTTATTATCGGCCCGTCTTCAACGACGTCGACAATTTAAAACAGTTATTTACCGAGTTATCAGGGATAAATCCTACGTGGGCGGGAGAAAATTACCATCTCCGCTGTCGTAGGGTCTTTATCGGAGGTTTTAGTATGAAATGGAGTGTGTTGGTTCTGGCCCTGGCGATTGGTGGGTGTGCTTCGGTTGCAGATATCAAGCAGACCCCTCCGACCTTGGCAGTGATTTCCGGTAAAAAACCGAAGGAATACGCTGCGTGTGTGGTACAGAAGCTGTCGGCGACTCGCCGGCCACCGCAGATCGAACCGCATAAGGACGGCGGCGTGCAGGTGATTGTGCCGCAGAAATTCTCGGCCGACCCTTCGGCGATCTTCGAGATCGATGAGCGCTCCAGTGGCAGTAGCATCAAGCTTTACGAGAGCATGTCCAATGTGCCGATCCGTCCGGGTGACGTGAAGAAGGCCGGCGAGGACTGCATTTCCGGCTGATCTGGCCTGTTCAACCCAGCGACTTCCAATCCGATATAAAAGCCTGGCCGCGTAAGCGTAAAGCCAGGCTTTTTTTTGCGCTGCGTTTTTGGAGTTGTCGCGACGGGGTCATTCCCCTACCATTTGTAGGCTTATGCCGTAAGAGTCTAAGCATATAACTATAAAATGGAGCCGTGATGATGTCTCTGGAACGAGTACTGATGGGCAGTGCGCTGATGTTGCTATTGGGCAATGCCCACGCGCTGGAGGGGAGGAAGATCTTTGCCGAGGGCGGTTCGCAGCCGGGTGCCATGCCCTGTGTAGCCTGTCATGGTGCCGATGGCGCGGGGATGGCCGCAGCAGGCTTTCCCCGGTTAGCGGGTTTGCCCGCGCCGTATGTGCGTAAACAACTGGAGGATTTCAAAGGTGGCAGCCGTTCAAATCCCGTGATGCAGCCGGTGGCGAACGCCCTCACGGACGCCGAAATCGAGGCGGTCAGCCAGGCGCTGGCGGCAATGCCGGGGCCTGTTCCACAGGCGATCTATCGCGGCGATATGCCGCTCAATGCTGCACAAAAGCTCGCACAACAAGGCGCCTGGGAACGGCAGATTCCGGCCTGTGCCAGTTGCCATGGCCCAGCAGGGACGGGGGTCGGTGACGCATTCCCGCCCCTGGCCGGCCAACCCGCCGCTTACCTGGCAGCGCAATTGACGGCTTGGCAAAATGGCACCCGCCACAATGATCCGAATGACTTGATGGGGCACATCGCTAAGTCCCTCACGGCAGAAGAAGTGCAGGGCGTGGCCCAGTATTTCGCTTCGCTGAAACTGGAGGCCAAGCCATGAGTCCGTTGATATTAGCCTTGGGCCTATTGGCTGTTCCCTCGGCTAACGCCGCCACGATCGCCATGGAAGACCAATCACAGTTGCAACCCGCCAGCCACGCTGCGGCCAGCCAATTCCGGCCGCCTCAAGAAAGCGAACTGCCCGACAATGCTTACGGTAAGCTGGTGAAAGAGGGGTATGCGTTGTTCGTGGATACTCAGCGACTGGCGCCGAAATATGTCGGTAACGGACTCAACTGCAGCAACTGCCACCTGGACCAGGGCCGCCTCGCCAACTCGGCGCCACTGTGGGCTGCGTACCCGATGTACCCGGCCTATCGGAAGAAAAACGACAAGGTCAATACCTTTGCCGAGCGATTGCAGGGCTGTTTCCAGTTCAGTATGAACGGCGGCACACCCCCGGCCGCAGATAGCTCTGAGATCACCGCGCTTTCGGTGTATGCCTACTGGCTGGCGAGCAAGGCACCGCTGGGTGTCGAGTTGCCTGGTCGTGGCTACCCAGACGTTGCGCAACCGGCCAAGGGTTATAAGCTGGCTCAGGGTGCCCAGGTGTACCAGGAGCAGTGCGCGGTCTGCCACGGCGGCGAAGGGCAGGGCCAAAAGGTCGGTGAGCACTATGTGATGCCACCGCTGTGGGGCAAGGATTCCTACAATTGGGGCGCCGGCATGCACCGCATCAATACGGCGGCGTCCTTCATCAAACATAACATGCCGCTGGGCAAGGGCGGCAGCTTGAGCGACCAGCAAGCCTGGGATGTTGCAGCCTATGTCAACAGCCATGAGCGGCCGCAGGATCCGCGATTGGTTGACGGTTCCGTGGAGAAAACCCGGGTCAAGTTCCACGCCAACGATGGCGTCAATCTCTACGGCCAAAACGTAGAAGGCGTGCTGATCGGGCAGGGCATCCGTTAAACTGTTACCCGATCAATGCAAAAATGCCGCGCAAACCCTCGGTTTGTGCGGCATCTGCCTTTTTGGGAAGTCTTTCATGAAGCGTGAACACGTCAGGGCTCGCCAGGCCGAAGGCCAGATATCGGCCACTCACATCATCCAGAACCCGGCCGATCTTGGGGAGTGGATCGTATTCTTCAAGAAAAGCGGCGGCCGCAGTTTTTTCCTGGTGGACGATCAGGATGAAGTCGAGTCGTTCGCGCGCCTGGATGACCTGGTGGAGACCATCCGCAGCCTGGGCATCAAGTTTGCCGACATTCAGTTGTAAGCCTCAAGCTTACTTGCAGACCACCACTACACTACGACTCTTGTAGTTGCCCACGTCCTGCCCCAGGGTCTTGTCGCTTTCCTTGAGCGACGGCGTGCCTTCGGTACCGACGATGCGGTAGCCGGTGCCGGCACACGAGGCATCAGCCTTTTCGTAGCAGCTGGCCCAGGAATTGGCTTCGCCTGAGCAATCGATGGTCAGACCTTGTTCACCGTTTTTCAGGTAGACGTCAGAAGTGGTGGTGCAGCCGGCGAGCGCCAGTACCGCAGTCAGTGCCAGAATCTTGTTCATGTGTGTTCATCATCGAGGGTGTTGGAAGGGCGCTGACACTGTCGTGGGGCGTTTCGGCGAGATTATAGCGAACTGCCATGTACGTACAGACAAACACTAAAAAGCCCCGGTCAAACGGGGCTTTTGCGCAGCGCTTGGACGCTTACTTGCCCTTCGGCCGCTTGCTCGATGCGTGGCCCGCTTCATCCACAAACACTTCAGCTACCGCGATAGCCTGGCTTTCGGTCGGGAATACCCCGGCGACGCTGTCACCGTGGAAGTTGATCAAGTGCCAACCGTCCGCTCGCTGTGTGATCAGGTAGCCGTTCACGCCTTTTGGTTCTGACATCTATCAAGTATCTCGTGGTGTGGTTCAAGGGCCTTATGATAGCGCCAAATGCAGCGATTCAGCGCAAGTTATTCCAGGTCAGTGTTCCGGTTGCAAAAGCGTGCTAAAAAGAGTGCAGCCCTTTGAAACATTGAGGTGCAGCCGTTTTTTGCCGTGGCGGTGGGAGCGCGGTCCATAAGGCCAGCGGAACTTACGCCGAGATTTTTTCTCTATGATGACATCGCAACGCCAGCAGGACCCATTGTAAGGTGACTGCGGCCTGATTAGACTGCGCCGAATTCCGTACGCACAGCCCTTTGTAAGGACTCATATGATCAAGAAATGCTTGTTCCCAGCAGCCGGTTACGGCACTCGCTTCTTGCCAGCGACCAAAGCCATGCCCAAAGAGATGCTGCCGGTGGTGAACAAGCCACTGATTCAGTACGGCGTCGAAGAGGCACTGGATGCCGGCCTGAACGAAATTTCCATCGTCACCGGCCGCGGTAAGCGCGCCCTGGAAGACCACTTCGACATCAGCTATGAGCTGGAAAACCAGATCAAGGGCACCGACAAGGAAAAATACCTGGTCGGCATCCGCAAGCTGCTCGACGAGTGCTCGTTCTCCTACACCCGTCAGACCCAGATGAAAGGCCTCGGCCACGCGATCCTGACCGGTCGCCCGCTGATCGGTGACGAACCGTTCGCCGTGGTGCTGGCGGATGACCTGTGCGTGAACCTGGAAGGCGACGGTGTGTTGACCCAGATGGTCAAGCTCTACCAGAAATACCGCTGCACCATCGTTGCGGTGATGGAAGTGAACCCGACCGAAACCAACAAGTACGGCGTTATCGCCGGCGACGACATTGGGGATGGCTTGATCCGCGTGCGTGACATGGTTGAAAAACCGGCACCGGAAGACGCACCTTCCAACCTGGCGATCATCGGTCGCTACATCCTGACCCCGGATATCTTCAAGCTGATCGAAGAAACCGAGCCAGGCAAAGGCGGCGAAATCCAGATCACCGACGCCCTGTTGAAGCAAGCCAAAGACGGTTGCGTGATTGCCTACAAGTTCAAGGGCCAGCGCTTCGACTGCGGCGGCGCTGAAGGCTACATCGAAGCGACCAACTTCTGCTACGAGCACTTCTACAAGACTGGCAAGGCTTACTGATTCAAGCTGTAAGCGTGCCGGTCCAAAAAAGCCACCTTCGGGTGGCTTTTTCGTTTTTCAGCCCCATGTAAGTCGGTATGCTGATGTCCTGCCGAGGAGAGTGAAATGGCCTACGATTTTGACCTGTATGTGATTGGCGCCGGTTCCGGCGGTGTTCGTGCGGCGCGTTTTGCCGCAGGCTTTGGTGTCAAGGTGGCCGTGGCGGAAAGCCGCTACCTGGGTGGCACTTGCGTCAACGTCGGCTGCGTGCCGAAGAAACTGTTGGTGTACGGCGCACACTTTGCCGAAGATTTTGAGCAGGCCAGTGGATTTGGCTGGTCGCTGGGTGAGGCGAATTTTGATTGGGCCACCCTGATCGCCAACAAAGATCGTGAAATCAACCGCCTGAACGGCATTTACCGCAACCTGCTGGTCAATAGCGGCGTGACCCTGCATGAGGGGCACGCTCGCCTGGTGGATGCGCATCAGGTCGAAATCAACGGCGAGCGCTTTACCGCCAAACACATCCTGATCGCAACGGGTGGCTGGCCGCAGATTCCGGAAATTCCGGGCCGTGAACATGCCATTGGTTCCAATGAAGCGTTTTTCCTCAAAGAGTTGCCCAAGCGTGTATTGGTTGTCGGTGGTGGCTACATTGCCGTCGAGTTCGCGGGGATCTTCCATGGCCTGGGTGCACAGACAACCCTGCTGTATCGCGGTGACTTGTTCCTGCGTGGTTTTGACGGTTCGGTGCGTACGCACCTGAAGGAAGAGCTGACCAAGCGTGGCCTGGACCTGCAATTCAATGCAGACATCGAGCGCATCGACAAGCAAGCGGATGGCAGCCTCAAGGCCACGCTGAAAGATGGTCGCGTGTTGGAAGCGGACTGTGTGTTCTACGCCACTGGCCGCCGTCCGATGCTGGACAACCTTGGCCTGGAGAACACAGGCGTGAAACTCGACAAGCGTGGCTTCGTCGAAGTGGACGATCTGTATCAGACCGCTGAGTCGTCGATCCTGGCCATCGGCGACGTAATCGGGCGCGTGCAGCTGACACCGGTTGCGTTGGCTGAAGGCATGGCCGTGGCGCGTCGCCTGTTCAAGCCTGAGCAATATCGTCCGGTGGATTACGCCATGATTCCGACGGCGGTGTTCAGTCTGCCGAACATTGGTACTGTTGGCCTGACCGAGGAGGAAGCGAAAGAGAAGGGTCATAAGGTGCAGATCTTCGAAAGCCGTTTCCGGCCAATGAAGCTGACCCTGACTGAGTGCCAGGAAAAAACCCTGATGAAGCTAGTGGTCGACGCTGATACCGACCAAGTGCTGGGTTGTCACATGGTCGGTCCGGATGCCGGCGAGATCGTCCAGGGCTTGGCGATCGCGCTCAAGGCGGGCGCGACCAAGCAGCATTTCGATGACACCATCGGTGTGCACCCTACGGCGGCGGAAGAGTTCGTCACCATGCGCACGCCTGTGGCAGGCTGATCAGCTCTCGGGTGTTGCCTCTGGCGCCGTCGCAACGGCGGCTGCCAGGCGCAATGCCTCGATACTGGCCTGGGTTTTGATCAGTTCCAATTCCAGGGTTTTGTTGGATTGTTGATGTTCAGTCAACGCTTCCTGGCGTGACTGGCTCTCCAGCACCGCAACGCGCAGACGCTCCTGAAGCAGGGTGCGCTCGCTGTCAATCAGGCTCACCTGTTCGCTCAGCTTGAGCTGCTGGGCCTGGTCTTTGCGGGATTGTTCCTGCAGCGCCGTCAACTCTTTCGATGTCACTCGATGTTCAATCAGCAGTCGCTCATTGTCGCGGTGCAGTTGGGTGATTTCATCCTGGCGCACCATGGCGCTCTGCTGGGCTTGGCGCAACTCGGCTTGGATCTGTTGCAGTTGCCCTTCGTGACGACGCTGTTCCTGTTCACGCTGCTCCTTGATCGCATTACGGTAATGCTCCAAGGCATCCCTTGCGTGCAGGTGCTTTTCTTCCAGCGAGCGAATCTGTTCGTCCTTATCGTTGATCCGTAATTCGTAATCACTGCACGCCTGGCTCAGCCCGGCGTTACGGGTTTGTTCGGTCTGCAGGCTCGTGCTGGCGGTTTGCAGGGCCGCGCTTTCTTCTGCCAGGGCGGCGGCCTGGATATCAAATTGTTGCTTGAGTTGGCCGTGTGCTTCCTCAAGGGCTTCCAGTTGGGCGAGCAGGGCGGCTTTCTGTTGCTCGAACTGCGCCAGGGCCAGGTCGATAGGCTCCTGGGCTTTCTCCTTCAAGCGTTGCGCCAGGCGCGCTACCAGTTCACCAAGCTCGTCGTCGATGGGCGCCTCGGTGATGGTGGCTCGGCTTTCGCTCTCATCCAGCTCCTTCAGATAGCGATGAATCGTGGTTTTCGAGCCGGTATTGCCCATTTCGATGCGTACGGCATCGATGCTGGGGTTTTCGCCGCGGGCGAGGATCGCCAGGCGTGCCGTTTGAACTACTGCTTTGTTAATGCCGCCGCGAGCCATGGGGTCTCCGTCGATTTCGTAATGTGGTATGTATTATGTATATACATACAATATCACAAATAAAAATTCGTTTAAATTCACAATTTAACAGATGGGATATTGGCGTATTATCCCGTGTCATAAGCATTTAATCCGCAAAAGCAACTGCCAGCAGTACGAATAGGCCTTTCATGAGCGATCTGGATCGTTACCTCAACGCCGCCACACGCGATAACACGCGACGTAGTTATCGTGCGGCCATCGAGCATTTCGAAGTGAGCTGGGGAGGGTTCCTGCCCGCCACCAGCGACAGCGTGGCGCGTTATCTGGTGGCGCATGCCGGAGTCTTGGCGGTCAACACGCTCAAGCTGCGGCTGTCGGCACTGGCGCAGTGGCATACGAGCCAGGGTTTTCCCGACCCGACCAAGGCGCCGGTGGTGCGCAAAGTGCTCAAGGGCATTCGTGCCGTGCACCCGGCGCAGGAGAAGCAAGCCGAGCCTTTGCAACTCAAACACCTTGAGCAGGTGGTGGCTTCTCTTGAGAAGGAGGCGAAAGACGCAGCCCACGACGTGTCTCGGCTACTGCGCGCCAAGCGCGACACTGCATTGATCCTGCTGGGTTTCTGGCGCGGCTTTCGCAGCGATGAGCTGTGTCGGCTCGAGATCGAGCATGTGCAAGCGACGCCTGGTGCCGGGATCAGCCTGTATCTGCCGCGCAGCAAAAGCGACCGCGACAACCTCGGCAAGACTTATCACACACCGGCGCTTTTGCGCCTGTGCCCGGTGCAGGCCTACAGCGAGTGGCTCAGCGCCTCGGCATTGGTGCGTGGCCCGGTGTTTCGCGGCATCGATCGCTGGGGCAACCTGGGGGAGGAGGGGTTGCACCCCAACAGTGTGATCCCGCTGCTGCGCCAGGCGCTGGAGCGCGCCGGCATCCCCGCCGAGCAATACACCAGCCACTCACTGCGTCGGGGCTTTGCCACGTGGGCCCATCGCAGCGGTTGGGGCTTGAAGTCGTTGATGAGTTACGTCGGCTGGAGCGACATGAAATCCGCCATGCGCTATGTTGAAGCGACGCCCTTTCTTGGCATGACTCTGGCGACGCCACCGCTGCTTTGAGATTTCTTCTATTAATACAGTCACCTGATAGGGAAAACCAATCGTCAGCATCAGGTTTGCCAATGAGCCATCGGCCAAGAGAGTGGGTAGGATTCACCTCATCAACTTACTAAGCCCTTCTACAAACCTGACGGAGAGTCAACGATGCCTATCATCAACAGCCAAGTAAAACCGTTCAAAGCTACCGCCTACAAAAACGGCAACTTCGTAGACGTGACCGACGCTGACCTGAAAGGCAAATGGTCCGTGGTGTTCTTCTACCCAGCCGACTTCACCTTCGTTTGCCCAACCGAACTGGAAGACCTGGCCGACAACTACGCCGAATTCCAGAAGCTGGGCGTCGAGATCTACAGCGTTTCCACCGACACCCACTTTGCCCACGCTGCCTGGCACAACACTTCGCCAGCCATCGGCAAAATCCAGTACACCATGATCGGTGACCCAACCCTGACCATCTCCCGCAACTTCGACGTACTGATCGAAGAAGCAGGCCTGGCAGACCGCGGTACTTTCGTGATCAACCCAGAAGGTCAGATCAAGATCGTTGAGCTGAACGACGGCGGTGTTGGTCGTGACGCTTCCGAGCTGCTGCGCAAGATCAAAGCCGCTCAGTACGTCGCTGCCCACCCAGGCGAAGTGTGCCCAGCCAAGTGGAAAGAAGGCGAAGCCACCTTGGCTCCGTCCCTGGACCTGGTCGGCAAGATCTAAGTCTGTGAAGTCTCAAGGGCGGTATTCCGCACTTAAGTAAGCTGCATCCGCCCTCAAAACGCCCGGGCGAGATTCGCTCGGGCGTTTTTTTGTCTGCAATAAACCGAATTAATAGGAAATCGCCCGTATGTTGGACGCCAATCTTAAAGCTCAGTTGAAGTCATACCTGGAACGGGTCACCCAGCCGATCGAGATCGTCGCCTCCCTCGATGACGGCGCGAAATCCCAGGAAATGCTTGCCCTTTTGCAGGATGTTGTCAGCCTCACCACGCTGATTACCCTGAAAACCGATGGTGATGATGCGCGTAAGCCGTCGTTTTCCATCAACCGCCCGGGTGCCGAGATCAGCCTGCGTTTCGCCGGCATCCCCATGGGCCATGAATTCACTTCGTTGGTGCTGGCCCTGCTGCAAGTCGGTGGCCACCCGTCGAAGGCCAGTGTCGAAGTGATTGAACAGATCCGCGCCCTTAAAGGCGAGTTCAGCTTCGAGACTTACTTCTCGCTGTCCTGCCAGAACTGCCCGGATGTGGTCCAAGCGCTGAACCTGATGGCCGTGCTCAACCCGAACATCCGCCACGTTGCCATCGACGGCGCGCTGTTCCAGGCGGAAGTCGACGAGCGCCAGATCATGGCGGTACCGAGCGTTTACTTGAACGGTGTGAACTTCGGCCAAGGCCGCATGGGCCTGGAGGAAATCCTCGCCAAGCTCGACACCAGTGGCATCGAAAAAGCCGCCGAGAAAATCAGCGCCAAAGACGCCTTTGATGTGCTTGTGGTCGGCGGTGGCCCAGCCGGCTCTGCGGCCGCGATCTACGCTGCGCGTAAAGGCATCCGTACCGGCGTTGCTGCTGAGCGCTTTGGCGGCCAAGTGCTGGACACCATGTCCATCGAGAACTTCATCTCGGTACAAGAAACCGAAGGGCCGAAACTGGCCAGCGCGTTGGAAGCCCACGTACGCCAATACGATGTGGACATCATGAACCTCCAGCGCGCCAGCAGCCTGGTGCCCGCGAAAAACACCGGTGACTTGCACGAAATCCGCTTCGAAAGCGGTGCGACCCTGAAGTCCAAGACTGTGATCCTGGCCACCGGCGCCCGCTGGCGCGAAATGGGTGTGCCGGGTGAGCAGGAATACAAGGCCAAGGGCGTGTGCTTCTGCCCGCACTGCGACGGTCCGCTGTTCAAGGGCAAGCGTGTGGCGGTTATCGGCGGCGGTAACTCCGGCGTTGAGGCGGCCATTGACCTGGCCGGTATCGTCAGCCACGTCACCCTGCTTGAGTTCGATAGCAAATTGCGCGCCGACGCCGTGTTGCAGCGCAAGCTCTACAGTCTGCCGAACGTTGACGTGATCACCAGTGCGTTGACCAGCGAAGTGAAAGGCGATGGCCAGAAAGTCACCGGCCTGGCGTACAAGGATCGCGACAGCGGCGAGTTCAAGACCATCGACCTGGAAGGGATCTTTGTGCAGATCGGCTTGCTGCCCAACACTGACTGGCTCAAAGGCACCGTTGAACTGACGCCGCGCGGCGAGATCATCGTCGATGCGCGGGGGGAGACTTCACTGCCCGGCGTGTTTGCCGCCGGTGATGTGACGACGGTGCCCTACAAGCAGATCGTGATTGCAGTGGGTGAGGGCGCCAAGGCTTCCCTGAGTGCCTTCGATCACCTGATCCGCACTTCCGCCCCGGCGTAAATCCGGAGCCGGAAATGAAAAACCCCATGAGTGATCATGGGGTTTTTTCGTTACAGCGGTGCGGGCTGGATAATCTCGACCCAGTACGCGTCCGGGTCCTTGATGAAGGCCAGGCTCTTCATGCGGCCATCGCTCAGGCGCTTCTGGAAGTCGCAGCCCAGGGCTTCGAAACGTTCGCAGGCAGCGACGATATCCGGCACCGAGATGCAGATATGGCCAAAGCCACGTGGGTCGGTATTGCCATTGTGGTAGGCAAAGTCGGCGTCGTTTTCGGTGCCGTGGTTGTGGGTGAGTTCCAGGATGCCTGGGATCGACTTCATCCACTGGGTGCGCTCGGCGGCGTCGGCCGGGATCTGGGATTTGTCCACCAGGGCCAGGAAGTACAGGCTGAATTCGGCTTCCGGAAAATCACGCTTTTCAACCAGGGAAAAACCCAGGACGCGGGTGTAGAAGTCCAGCGACTTGGTGATGTCCTTGACCCGCAGCATGGTGTGGTTGAACACGAAGTTCGTGGTGGCGGTGTCCGGTTGGGCGGTAACGCCCGGGAAAGTGTTCAGTTCGTGCAGGCTCATGGGCCCTCCAGAAAAAATGGGGCAAACGCAGCTCTGAAATGTGAGCGGTTCCTTGGCTTGCGGCTGGCATCCGTGCAGCCGGACCATGATACGCAAGGCTTGCCCCAGGCGCCAAATGAAAAAGCCCATGCAGGCCTTGCGACACAGGGGCGCCGGGGCTCAAACTTTGGCGCTTGAACCTTGGGTATTTTTCGCAATGATCGCATTTCGTAAACCGCTGTTGAGCGCTGTGTGTTTGCTGGTGGGCAGTTCCTTGGTGCTGGCGGCCGACCCCGAAATTCATTGGCCCAGTGGCTGGCAGGTCGAAGAGGTCGTACCGGATGGCGAAGCGCCTGCCAAACCCCAGGCGGTGTCGCGCCAGCGTGCAATCAAGAATGATGAAAATGGCACGACCCTGATGGTGATGGAGTTGACCGGTACGCCGATTGAAGCGGGGCATAAGGTTAATCTACAAGGCGTACTGCTGGAGATGCGCAAGTCCATCCAGAAAGATTTTGCCCAGGGTGGTTATCAAAGTGTGTGCAGCAAGATGCGCCCTACAACATTGAGCCGCCTAGACGCGCTGGAAACTACTTGTGTGATAACCGAAAACGGGCGCCACGTGCTTTCGCAAACATTGGTGGGCGCGGTTGATGCCGATAAGGCGTATGTTTTTTCATACGCAGGGCAGGCGGATGCTTACGAAGCAAGCAAGGAAGAAGTCAGCTCGGTGCGCGATAGCCTCAAACTCTAAGTGTGTAATGTGCGACGTTTCTGAACATTATGAAACGTTATTTAAGTTCGGTTTCGAACCCTGGAATTAAAAAAGCCCCGTATAAGCGAGGCTCTTTCTTAGTGCAGTGCGATCAGCCGCGAAGCCAGGAGTCTACAGTGGCGGCGCCGTACTGTTCTTTCCACGCCTTGAGGCCACGGTGGTTGCCGCCTTTGGTTTCGATCAGTTCACCGGTGTGCGGATTCTGGTAAACCTTGACCACACGTGCGCGGCGCTGTTTTGGTGCGTTGACGGCAGCAGCGCTGGACTTGCCCGGGTTTGGATCAAGGATGGAAATGATGTCGCGCAGGCCTTTGCCGTAGGTCTTCATCAGGCCCTGGAGCTTTTCTTCGAATTCGATTTCTTTCTTCAGGCCGGCGTCGTTCTTCAGGGATTCCAGCTGGGCAAGCTGCTCTTGAAGGGCTTTTTCGGCTGCGCGAAATTCGGCGAGTCTGGACAAAATAGGTACTCCAATAGTGTGTTTGGCTGATATCAACTGCAGACAAAGCTATAAGCCAAGCGCTTTAAGGCGACTCTAGAAAGAAGCCGTCCCGCGAATTCTGCACAGGCTGGAAAAATTGTAGTAGTTAATTTGCTACGAGTAAATCATGTCTGTTGGCTAAATAACATTATTTCAGTGCAGGTAGTGCATGGCTATTCAATGGCTTGCCAGAGATTTAATAAATTCATCGCTGGGCAAAGGCTTTCCGAACAGGTAGCCCTGCAAAAAATCCACGCCTTGAGCGGCCAGGTAGTCGGACTGTTCGGGCGTTTCCACACCTTCTGCTACGATGCCTAAATCGAGTTTGCCGGACAGTTCTATGATGCTGTCGAGAATATGCCGTGATAGTGCATCGGCACCGATCATGGCGACAAAACTCTGGTCAATCTTCAAGTAGTCGACATTGAAGTTACGTAAATAGCCCAGGCTGGAGTGGCCGGTTCCAAAGTCGTCAATAGCGATCATCACCCCCAGTTGATGCAGGGCGTCAAACAGGCGGCGAGTGATGTCGGTGGGCACGATCAGCTCGCGCTCGGTCAACTCCAGCACCAAGGTCACTTGGCCCACGGGAAAGGCGGCGAGAAACTCTCGGCAGTCATCCACCAAGGCCAAATCCTGGCAGTGGCGTGCGGTGATATTGACGCCGATATGAAACCCAGGGCTGAAGCGCGCCGCATGGGGCGCCAGTTGCACGGCGGTCTGGCGCAGGAGGGCGCGGGTCATCGGAACTATCAGGCCCGAATGCTCGGCCAGGGGAATAAACAGGTCGGGACGCACCAGGCCTTCCTTTGGATGCTGCCAGCGCATAAGCACTTCACATCCCGCCCACTCGCGAGTATCACCGCGTACCACCGGCTGGAAATACGGAATGAATTCATTGGCGCCCAATGCCCGCTGCAATTCGTGAGTCGGTGCCGAGGAGCGCTTTTGCAGCCAGTGCGCCAAAAGGCCAGCCAATACGCCAAAAAACACGATCAGGCTGAACAATGCCGGGTATCGGGCCTGCATGTAGCGCCAGACTTCACCCGCCGGCATACCCGCGTCGACGCTGTAGTGATAACGTCCGGACGCCAAGTGGTGGTGGGCCACCGCGAACGCCGGCACCGCAGTGTCATGCACCTTGCCATCAGCCCCCAGCCAATTCGGGCCCACTTGCAATATCAGGTGGGCGTATCGGCTGATCAGACGCAGGGCGTTGGTCAAGTGGTAGCCATCAATCGACGCAAAAGCCGCCTTGTCGCCGTCAACCAGCCGGTAGACCAGCAGTGCGGTGTCGGGTGTCACCGGGTTGCCATTCATCAACCATAACCGGCCGTCCACATAGTCATCCGGGTTGACCGGTGACTCGTAGTTGCTGCCGAACAACGAGCTGCAATAGATGTTTTTTTGCCAGGACAGGGTGGTCGCGCGCACAAACGGGCGACGCGTGACTTGTTCTCGCAGGGCCAGCTGCACGTCGTTATCACAGGGCAACCCCGCCAGCGGCAGCAAGGCCTGGGCGGCGAGGGCGGTATTGTCGAGCATCAGGTCGAATTGGCGCACCGCCTCCTGGGCGGTCTGGGCGGTGCTTTGTTGCAAGGTACGTTCGGCCTGCCAGTGAAGGATAACGACCCCGAGCGCAATCGGTAGCAGCGCGCTCAGGGTTGTGATCAGGTAGCGAGTGGCGCGTTTTCGCGGGCCGTTGACAGTCAGGGGCATGGAGTGAACGGCCTGTTGCAGGGATCGGATATCAGTCGATGATAGATGGCTCGGCCGAAATAAGCTCGCGACACCTACCCATTTGGCCAGTACGCGGCACTACAACTCGACGCTTTGGGCAATACGGATAAACGCGAGCGCTGCTGGAGAAGACTGACGCCGGTCCAGTACGGCAAGCCCAACCTGGCGCGGCACACGCGGGGATAAGGCGCGCTGTACATACCGTGTGTCATGTCCAACCGGTAACGACGCTTGCGCTACCACGCTCACGGCATTGCCCCGGCTGACGGTTTCCAGGGTACTCAGCAGTTGCGAGCAGCGATAACGCACAGTCGGGGTCAGACGCGCCTCGTTGAACAGTCGCATCACCAGCTCAGTGGATCCGGCTTCAGTCAGCACAAAAGGGTCGTTGCACAAATCCTTTAGACTAACGTGTTCACGGGCGGCCAGCTTATGGTCAGCCGGCAGCAGCGCCACCATCTGGTCCTCGAACAGTGGGAACGTGTCGAAGCGCTCTTGTTCCAGTACCACAAAGCCGATATCAATTCGGCGTTCATCGAGCCATTGGATGACTTGCCTGTCCGGCCCTTCATCAACGTGTACCTCGATACCCGGATACTCCAGGCGGAACCGGCTGAGGATCTTTGGCAGCAGGTAGGCCGAGGAGGTGGGGCCGAAGGAGCCGATGCGCAGCGTCCCGCTTTTCAGGCCCCGGGCGTCCGCGGCTTCCTGTTGCAAGGTATTCGCCAGGCCCAGCATCGCCCGGGCGCGCGCCAGTAACTGCACGCCGATGTCGCTTAGTTCGACCTGCGCTTGGTGGCGCCTGAACAACGCCACCCCCAGCTCCTGCTCCAGGCCTTTAATCGCGTGGGACACCGCCGATTGGCTGATACCGAGACGGTGGGCGGCGCTGGTAAAGCCTTGCAGCTCGGCTACCAAGGAAAAGATTTCAAGTTGGGTCAGGGTCATGAGCAATCACTCATTTTACGATGACACCGTATTACCAGAAGAATGCACGCATCCTCAAGCCATTGGAGCCCTATCCTGTGCATTCAAGCCCCGATCGCATCACTTATATGAAGTTGGCCGCCGTCACCATGATCTGGGGCGGCACCTTCGTGGCCGGTCGCTACCTGAGCGGGACGATCGACCCTTTGCTGGCGGCCAGCCTCCGGTTTGCACTGGCCAGCCTGGCATTGTTGGGATTCCTGGGCTTGGCACGCATCCCGTTGGTCCGACCCAACCCGCGGCAGCTACTGCAACTGGCGATGCTGGGTTTCTTCGGTATCTTTTTCTATAACCTGTGTTTCTTCTATGGATTGCAGTTAATCAACGCATCGCGCGCCTCATTGATCGTGGCGCTGAACCCGGCCGTCATCGGCCTGGCGTCCTGGTGGTTGTTCAAGGAGCGCCTGGGTGCCAGCAAAGTCGCGGGGATCGTGCTCTGCCTGGCGGGTGCCGCCATGGTCATCGTCAGTCGCAACCCCCAGGTTTTGAGCGAAGCAACCAACACGTGGCGTGGGGATTTGCTGATCTTCGGCTGTGTAGTGGGGTGGGGCATCTACTCACTGTTTTCCCGTGGTTTAAATCAGAGCCTGGGGCCGCTGCAGACGGTCACCTGGTCGATACTGCTGGGAACGCTGATGCTTACCGTCACCACACTGATCATGGGGCGCTTTACGCTGGAGGCGATGGGTCGCGTGTCTCTCGCGCAAGGACTGAGCTTGATGTACCTCGGCGTGCTGGGTTCTGCGCTGGCCTATATTGGTTATTACGACGGTATCCGACGAATCGGCGCGACACGTTCCGGTGTATTTATCGCGCTCAACCCACTCACCGCCGTGATCTGTGGCGCTCTGTTGCTGGACGAACCGTTGAGCCTGCCCATGCTGGCCGGCGGGGCAGTGATCCTGCTCGGCATCTACCTCTGCAACAAACCCCTTGCACGCGCCAGGGCAATGGGGATTTGATAAGAGTACGGACAAACGTGGTTACGCTGTGTAGAATCGATTTACGCATACAAGAATATGGACTTGCGCTCACGCAAGCCTAAGCCGTCAGAGACTGATGACCCCATGAAGCTACTCGGCTCCCCCCTCATCTTTGGTGACTTCCTCGCCCGCAGCGTGCGAGGCCTTTCCTGTGCGCCACCCTGCAACCTCATCCTTGCTCGCCACTAATACTGTGTCTATTACAAGAATGATGAGGTGCCACCATGGCAGATCTATACGAAAACCCAATGGGCCTGATGGGCTTTGAATTTATCGAATTTGCGTCGCCGACGCCGGGCACCCTGGAGCCGATCTTCGAGATCATGGGCTTCACCAAAGTCGCGACCCACCGTTCGAAGAACGTACACCTGTACCGCCAGGGCGAGATCAACCTGATCCTCAACAACGAACCCAACAGCATTGCCTCCTACTTTGCGGCCGAACACGGCCCCTCGGTGTGCGGCATGGCGTTCCGCGTCAAGGACTCGCAAAAAGCCTACAACCGCGCCCTGGAACTGGGTGCCCAGCCGATCCATATCGAAACCGGCCCGATGGAATTGAATCTGCCGGCGATCAAGGGCATCGGCGGTGCGCCGCTTTACCTGATCGATCGTTTTGGCGAAGGCAGCTCGATCTATGACATCGACTTCGTATACCTCGAAGGCGTGGAGCGTAATCCGGTCGGTGCAGGTCTCAAAGTCATCGACCACCTGACGCACAACGTCTATCGCGGCCGCATGGCCTACTGGGCCAACTTCTACGAAAAACTGTTCAACTTCCGTGAAGCGCGCTATTTCGACATCAAGGGCGAATACACTGGCCTGACGTCCAAGGCCATGAGTGCGCCGGACGGCATGATCCGCATCCCGTTGAACGAAGAGTCGTCCAAGGGCGCGGGGCAGATCGAAGAGTTCCTGATGCAGTTCAACGGCGAAGGCATCCAACACGTGGCGTTCCTCACCGAGGACCTGGTCAAGACCTGGGACGCGTTGAAGAAGATCGGCATGCGCTTCATGACCGCGCCGCCGGACACCTACTATGAAATGCTCGAAGGCCGCCTGCCGAACCACGGTGAGCCGGTGGACCAACTGCAGGCACGCGGTATCCTGCTGGACGGCTCTTCGGTGGAAGGCGACAAGCGCCTGCTGCTGCAGATCTTCTCGGAAACCCTGATGGGCCCGGTGTTCTTCGAATTCATCCAGCGTAAGGGCGACGATGGGTTTGGCGAGGGCAACTTCAAGGCGCTGTTCGAGTCCATCGAACGCGATCAGGTGCGCCGTGGTGTATTGACCGCCGACTAAACGTAAAAAAGCCCGGCCGAGGGTAACCCCGGCCGGGCTTTTTATCGCCTGCGCATCAGGCTTTGCGTTGGCGGACCAAGTGCTTGAAACCTTCGAACACCAGCACCATCACCGCCAGCCAGATCGGGATGTAGGTGAACCATTCGCCACCTTTGATCCCTTCCCCCAGGATCAATGCCACGCCCAGCAGCAGCACAGGCTCCACATAACTGAGCAAGCCAAACAGACTGAACGCCAGTAAACGGCTGGCGATGATATAGCTCACCAGCGCTGAGGCACTGATCAGGCCCAGCATTGGGATCAGTGCATACAGTTTCGGGTGGGCATCCATGACCGCAAAGCCTTGCTCACCACTCTGCACAAACCACCAGGCCACCGGCAGCATCAGCGCCATATCCAGCCAGAGCCCGCCCAGATGGTCGGTCTTGAGGTATTTGCGCACGATGAAATAAACCGGGTACCCAATAATCACCACCAGCGTTGCCCAGGAGAATCCACCCGCCTGGTACAACTCGTTGAGTACACCGAGGGCGGCAAAAAACACGGCGATCCGTTGCAGATAGGACAGTTGTTCACCCCACACCAGGCGCCCGGTCAGCACCATGGTCAGCGGCAACAGGAAGTAACCCACCGACACATCCAGGCTGCGCCCATTCAGCGGCGCCCACATAAACAGCCATAGCTGTACGCCCAACAAGGCGGAAGACAGCAACACACCCGCAATCAAGCGCGGCTTGGCCGCAAGCAGTTGCGCCAGCTCCCACACCCGTCGCCATTCGCCGCTGACGATCATGAAGATCGTCATGCACGGCACGGTGAGCAACATGCGCCAGCCGAAAATCTCCAGGCCGCTCAAGGGCGTGAGCAATGATGTGAAGTAATACATCACGGCAAACAACACTGAGGCCAAGACCGATAAAACAACACCTTTAGACACACTATCCTCGCGAAAACCGTTGATACAAAAGATGAGGGGATTATGGAGCTTTTGGCGGGAGAGGGTTGCGCTGTTTTGGGGCGTTTTTCAGGAAAATTTCTCGCAGCCTTTTGTAGGAGCGAGCAAGCTCGCTCCTACAAAGTGGAGGGGTTATGCGCGTGGTATGCGACCGGAGACGAAATGCCCGACATCATTGAACCCCGGCGTGGATGAATGTCCCGGCGTCACCAACGAATCGATAAACGCCTCATCTTCGGCGCTGATCTTCACCTCCAGCGCGCCAATATAGGCATCCCACTGCGCTTCGGTACGCGGCCCGACAATCGCCGAACTGACCGCCGAGTTGTTCAGTACCCAGGCAATCGCAAACTCGACGATCCCGACGCCACGACCTTGGGTGTACTGCTGGATCTGCTGGGCGATGCGCAACGATTCCACGCGCCATTCGGTTTCCAGGATGCGTTTGTCCTGGCGCGCCGCGCGGCTGCCGGCTTCGGGGGTAACGTCCGGGGCGTATTTACCACTGAGCACGCCGCGGGCCAGTGGGCTGTAAGGCACCACACCCAGGCCGTAGGCGGCTGCCGCGGTGATCTGTTCCACTTCGGCCTGGCGGTTGACGATGTTGTACAACGGCTGGCTGATCACCGGTTTGTCGACGCCCAGGCGCTCGGCCACGCGAATCACCTCGGCGATGCGCCAACCGCGATAGTTGGACAGGCCCCAGTAGCGGATCTTGCCCTGGCGGATCAGGTCGCCAATCGCCGATACCGTTACTTCCAGCGGCGTGTTGTGGTCTTCACGGTGCAGGTAGTAGATGTCCAGGTAGTCGGTATCGAGGCGTGTCAGGCTGGCCTCCAGCGCGTTGAAAATGCGCTTGCGGCTCAAGCCGCTGCGGTTGGGCAAACCGTCTACCGGCCCGATGCCGACCTTGGACGCCACCACCCAATCCTGGCGATTGCGCACAATGGCTTCGCCGACGATTTCCTCGGAGCGACCGCCGGTATAGACGTCCGCCGTGTCGATGAAATTGATGCCCTGGTCCCAGGCCTTGTCGATGATGCGCAGCGAGTCCTCGGTGTTGGTCTGTTCGCCAAACATCATGGTGCCCAGGGTCAAGGCGCTGACCTTCAACCCGGACTGGCCCAATGTGCGGTAAATCATGGATAACTCCTCAAGGCGGGAAATGTACCCATGCAATACCAGACTCAGCCGCTCTGGGACAAGCCCTGCGCGCGTTTCTTCATGGGCTCAGCAATGTCTGGCAACGCTGCTGTAAAAAGCGATGCAGCACCTTCACGCGTTCCGACACCTGCAGGCGGTGAGGGCACATCAGGTTGAAGGGCGTGGGTTCGCCTTGCCAATCCGGTAGCAAGGGCACCAGTCGACCGGCCTTGATGTCTTGGGCAATGTCCAGATTGGCCTTATAGGCGATTCCGTGACCGGCCAACGCCCAGCGCCGCACGATTTCACCGTCATCGCTGAGGTAATCGCCCGACACCTCGACCTCCTGCAGCACCGTGCCCTGGCGGAAATACCAGGTGTTGTTGGCCCGGCCCTGGCGCATGTAGCGCAGGGTGTTGTGCTGCGCCAGGTCAGCCGGAGCGAGGGGTGTGCCATGGCGCGCCAGGTAAGCCGGGCTGGCACAGGGGATGCGGTGGTGATCGGGCACCACCGGCAGCGCCACCAGGCTGGAATCCCTTGGCACACCAAACCGCAGGGCGATGTCGACGGTGTCGCGGAACAGGTCGGCATTGCTGTCGTTGAGCAGCAATTGCAGGCGGATATTCGGGTGTTCGAGCTTGAATTCATCCAGCCAGCCCAGCAACACATTGCGCCCGAAATCCGAGGGCGCCGCCAGTTGCAGCAACCCGCTGAGGCTCTGGCCCTGTTGCTTGATCGCCTGTTCGCCCTCGGACAGGGCTTCCAGCGCGACGCGCACGCTCTCGAGGTAGCGCCGACCTTCCTCGGTCAGGCGCATGCTGCGCGTGGAGCGTGCCAGCAAGCGGATACCCAGGCGGGTTTCCAGGCGCTTGAGGGCAATACTGGCGGCGGCCGGGGTCAGGCCGAGCCCGCGTGCGGCGGCAGACAGGCTGCCGCTGTCGGCGGTGCGCACGAAGACTTCTAGGTCGAGGGTCGAGCTCATTTGTAAAAATCCTTTAAAGATCTTGTCGTTTTACCGGGATTTTTCGCCGATTGCCAAGCTGTGAAGATGAACGCTCATTTTCTCACTCAGGAATTTCCCCATGACTACTCCCCTCAACGGCAAAACCGTCATCGTGATCGGCGGCAGCAGCGGCATCGGTGCCGCCGTAGCCAAGGCCGCCGCTGCGCGGGGTGCGCAGGTGGTGCTGGCTGGGCGGCGCCTGGTGCCCGGCGTTGAAAACGGCCTGCGCAGCGAGCCGGTTGACGTCACTGATTCGGCCTCCCTGGAGCGCTTGTTCGAAAGCGTGGGGCGCTTTGACCACTTGGTCTACACATCGGGGCCAAGCGTGCGCGCCAAAACCCTGATCGAAACCGACCTAGTCGAAGCCCAGGAAAACTTCAACGTAAAACTGTGGGGCTCACTGCGGGCCATTCAGTTGGCGCTGCCATATCTGAACGAGCACGGCAGCATCAGCCTGACCTCCGGGCAACTGGGGCGTAAATCCGTGGCGGGGCAGTTCATCAAGACCGGCATCAACGCCGCGACCGAAGCCCTGGTCAAGCAGTTGGCCAAGGAACTGGCGCCGCGTAGGGTCAATGCGATCAGCCCAGGAGTGATTGACACGCCAGCCTATGCAGGGCTTGCAGAAGATCAGCGCTTGGCAATGTTCGCCAAGGCCGGTAGCGCACTGCCAGTGGGGCGAGTGGGCCATGCGGAGGAGGTTGCGGCGGGATATGTGCTGGCCATGGAAAATGGCTTTATGACCGGCGCCGTCATCGACATCGACGGCGGCGGTCTGCTCTGATGGCTAGAGCGGTTTAAGCCTTCAGGGTTCGCGTCATCCGCAACGCCAACACACTGCCGGCGACGATCACCGCTGCGAGCAGGTACAGCGCCACATCCGTGGACCCGGTGGCATCTTTCACAAAGCCGACGATATAAGGGCTGAGGAAGCCGGCCATCTGGCCCATGGAGTTGATCAACGCCAGGCCGCCTGCCGCCGCGCCGGCACTGAGCATGGCGGTGGGCACCGGCCAGAACATCGGCAGGCCGGTGAGGGCACCCATGGTGGCGATGGTCAGGCCGAGGATTGCAATCGCTGGGGTCGTGGCAAAATTCACCGCGATCACCAGGCCCACAGCGCCCATCAACATCGGCACCACCAAGTGCCAGCGACGCTCTTTGCGCAAGTCGGCGGAGCGACCCACCAGCAACATGAATACGGCTGCCAGCAGGTAGGGGATCGCGCTGAGCCAGCCGATCACCAGGTTATCGCTGAACCCCAGGTTCTTGATGATCGACGGCAGCCAGAAGTTGATGGCGTATACGCCGCTCTGGATGCAGAAGTAAATCAGGCCGAACGCCCAGATCGCCGGATTCTTGAACACTTCGGCCAAGGAGTCGGTGGTGGTTTTCGGCTTGTTCGCCAGGTCGGTGGCCTGGTCGGCTTCCAGCACCGCGCGTTCGTGGGGCTTGAGCCATTTGGCGTTGGCAAAGCTGTCGCTGAGCAGGAAGTAGGCGAGGGCGCCCAGCACGACAGTCGGGATGCCTTGCAGCAGGAACATCCACTGCCAGCCCGCGAGGCCACCTTGGCCGGCGGCGAAGTGGTTGAGGATCCAGCCGGAGAACGGGCTGCCGAGCAACCCGGAAACCGGGATCGCCGACATGAACAGCGCCATGATCCGCCCACGGCGGAAGGTCGGGAACCACTGCGAGAGGTACAGCACCACGCCGGGGAAGAAGCCCGCTTCGGCGGCACCGGTGAACAGGCGCAAGGTGTAGAAGTGTGTCGGTGTGGTGACGAACAACAGGCAGGTAGACAGCGTGCCCCAGACGATCATCATCAACGCGATCCAGCGCCGTGGACCGAACTTGGTCAACGCCAGGTTGCTCGGTACGCCGCACAGCACGTAGCCGATGAAGAAGATCCCGGCGCCGAGGCCGTATACGGTTTCGCTGAATTTCAACGCATCGAGCATCTGCAACTTGGCAAAGCCAACGTTTACCCGGTCGAGGTAATTGAACAGATAGCAGATGAAAATGAAGGGGATCAGGCGCAGGGTAATGCGCTTGTAGATGGCGTTTTTATCGTCATCGGTGGCCAGTGGGGTCGTGGCGCTCTGTGACATGGCAGTCTCTCTTTATTATGATTTTTCGCGATGCGAGGGTAACGTTGATCGCCCATTGAGTCTCGGCCACCTGGCAGGCCGCTGTCTTTGTGCTTGCGCACAGCGAACCCGGCTTTGCGCTGTGCCTATGAACAACCCCGCTTTTTAAGGAATTTAACCCCATGTTCGAGCTGGATCATGACCTGGCACAGGATATCGTCGATCGAACCATGGCGATCCTGCCTTACAACGTCAATGTCATGGACAGCCAGGGCCTGATCCTCGGCAGTGGTGAGCCCGAGCGTATCAATACCCGGCATGAAGGCGCACAACTGGTACTCGCCAACGGCCGGGTGGTGGAAATCGATGGCCAGACCGCCAAGCACCTCAAGGGTGTACAACCGGGCATCAACCTGCCGCTGCTGCATGACGGGCGCCTGATCGGCGTGCTCGGCATCACTGGCGAACCGGAGGGCCTGCGCACCTACGCCGAACTGGTGCGCATGACCGCCGAAATGCTGGTCAGCCATCGTCACCAGCAGGCCGAGCAACAATGGCGGCGTCAGCGCTGTGATGATCTGCTGGCCTTGCTGCTGGCGGAAACCGGCGATTCGCCGCGCCTGGTGGACGAAGCCCAGCAACTGGGGCTCAAGCCGCAGCTGGCACGCACGCCGTACCTGTTTGAACTGGGCGCGGGGCAATCGGCGGAAGCGTTGAGTGCGTGGCTTGCCTCGCGTTATCCGGACAGCTGGTGTGTCAGCTCGGCGCAATACTCATTGCTGTGGTGCCGGCCGGCATCTGTGCAGGTCGACAACCCGCGCTTGTTGGAAAAACTCGACGGCCTCGGTTGGAACATCCTGCGCGTTGCCGTGGGTGGGCAAGCGGACGGCCTGACAGGCCTGCGCCGTTGCTATCGGCGTGTCGGCGATCTGCTCGCTTATGGCCGTGATGTGCTGCCGCAGTCGCGGCTGCTGACCCTCAATCGCTATCGTTTGCCCGTTATGCTCTGGCGCCATCGCAATGACGACGCGCTCGACGAACTGCTCAACCCGCTGCGTAAAGTGCTGG
Source organism: Pseudomonas sp. MYb541 (assembly GCF_037479595.1). Taxonomy (NCBI): domain Bacteria; kingdom Pseudomonadati; phylum Pseudomonadota; class Gammaproteobacteria; order Pseudomonadales; family Pseudomonadaceae; genus Pseudomonas; species Pseudomonas sp. MYb541. Next base: position 69,132 of record NZ_JBBGYS010000021.1, read on the forward strand.
CCAAGGACAGCAATGGTCAGTTGCAGGCGACTCTGCGCAGTTGGTGTGAACACGACGGGCAAAGCCAGGCCTGTGCGGACGCCCTTGGTATTCACCGCAACAGCCTGCGTTACCGCATGGAGCGTATTGCCGAACTCAGTGGTGTCGACCCTTTGACCCTGGACGGTATGCTCGCCCTCTACCTCGGCGTACAACTGCTGCCCCAGGCTTTGTCTGAATGAACAACAAAGCGCCGCCGTACTTGTGCATCTGACCGGCGTCAGCAGCCCTGGCAACTGGCAGCATGGGCATCATAAAAACCGGAGAAAGCCCATGAAAGTCATCATCGCCCCCGACTCGTTCAAGGACAGCCTGAGTGCCGAAGGCGTCGCCCAGGCCATTGCTGAAGGGTTGGCCCAGGTTTGGCCGGATGCACAGTTGATTCAGTGCCCGATGGCGGATGGCGGTGAAGGCACGGTGGATTCGGTGCTGGCAGCCTGCAATGGCGAGTTGCGTCACCACACCGTACGCGGCCCGCTTGGCGCAGCCGTCGACGCACATTGGGGCTGGTTGGCCGACAGCCACACCGCGATCATCGAAATGGCTGAAGCCAGCGGTTTGCAGTTAGTCCCTCCGGGCCAGCGCGACGCATGCAAAACGACCACCTATGGCACCGGCGAACTGATCCGCGCCGCCCTGGATGCCGGCGCCCAGCGCATCATCCTGGCGATTGGCGGCAGTGCCACCAACGATGGCGGCGCGGGTGCGATGCAGGCGCTCGGCGTGCAGCTGTTCGATGCCGAACATCAAGCGCTACCCGCTGGTGGCCTGGCCTTGGCCCGCCTGGCGCAGATCAGCCTTGAACATCTGGACCCACGCCTGGCCCAGGTGCGCTTTGAAATCGCCGCCGACGTCAACAACCCGCTGTGCGGCCCCCACGGTGCGTCGGCGATATTCGGCCCGCAAAAAGGCGCAACTCCCGAGCAGGTCCACCAACTGGACGCCGCCCTCGGCCACTTCGCCGACCACTGCGCGAAGGTGTTGCCTAAAGATGTACGCGACGAACCGGGCAGCGGCGCTGCGGGTGGGCTGGGATTTGCCGCCAAGGCCTTTCTGGGCGCGCAATTTCGCGCCGGTGTCGAGGTAGTGGCCGAACTGGTCGGCCTGGACGAAGCCGTACGCGGCGCCGACCTGGTCATCACCGGTGAAGGCCGCTTCGATGCCCAGACCCTGCGCGGTAAAACTCCGTTCGGCGTGGCGCGCATCGCCCAACAACACAACGTGCCGGTCATTGTGATTGCCGGCACATTGGGCGATGGCTATGAGCAGATGTACGCCCACGGCGTGGACGCGGCGTTCCCCTTGCCTTCCGGGCCGATGAGCCTGGAACAGGCGTGTGCTGAGGCGCCGCGTTTGTTGCAGGAGCGGGCGGCGGATATTGCACGGGTGTGGCGCGTGGCAACACGCCGCTGACGTAAAACCCCGGACATGGGACAATCTGCGCCTTTTCGACACGGAGAGTCCCCATGCTGCGCCCCGCACTCCTGGCCCTGTTTCTGACAGGCGCCACCGCCCCAGCCTTCGCTCAACCACCGACCGAGACGGTCCCGCTGCTGCGGGAGATCAAGCAGTGGGTCATCGGTTGCGACAACCTGCGCAATTGCCACGCCCTTAGCGCGCCCAGTGGCGTCGACGAAGAGGATTACAGCTCGTTGACCTTGCACCTCTGGCACCAGGCCGGTCCTCAAGGGTATCTGCGTTTGCGTTTTGATCATCGAGGGGAGGACGTGGATCTGTCCACATTGCTACTGGATGGTAAGCCGCTGGGCCTGGAACTGACGCAGGACTTGCACATCGAGCTGGACGACCAGGGTAGCGACCCTGAGGTGCAGTCCTTCGGGGTGATCGAGGACGCGGCCGCGCGGCGTTGGTTGCAGCGTTTGCGCAATGGCCAGCGATTGCAGTTGCCGGGCGACGAGGCGGCCCATGTGTCGCTCAGCGGCCTGAGTGCTTCGCTGCTGTTGATGGATGCTGTACAGGGACGCTTAGACAACGTGACGGCCCTTTCCCGACCCGGCAAGGGCGCGGCCAGCGAGGTTGCGCCACGCGCGCCGGCGCCGGTGCTGCGTAAGTTCCCAGCCGCTGCGCCGCTGACCGCAGAGGAGCAGGCGGGCCTGGTGGCTGCTGCCTTGCAGGCCGTGAAGCCCGAGGAAGGTGAGCCCGAGGCAACAGTCGGCGCGTTGACGGCGCAACAGGCAATGACGGTAACGCGTTATGACTGCGCGGCCTATAACTGCGAGTTCGACGTCAGCAGCCGTGAGCGCCAAGCGCCGTACAAGGAAACGCCGATGGACCTGCAGCCGCTACCCCTGGAAGACGCCGCGCTGCAAGGCTCTGTCGGGTATGACGAAGCGTCCGGAACCCTGAGTTATTTCTACAAACAACGTGGGATCGGGGATTGCGGTGGTGGTGCATCCTGGGTGTTTGACGGCAAGCGCTTCCAGCTCAGTGAGTTCCACAGGATGCCGCGCTGTACCGGGGTCGGTTACGGTGATTGGCCAGCGTTGTGGACGACGGTGCCAGCACCCTAGCCATCTGGCTCACATCGCCTCTACACTGGTCGGCCACTTGTCTTTCAAAGGATGAAACACAATGCACACACCTGAACCCCACATCGTGATCCAGCGTTTCACCGAGGCCCACCTGGAAGGCGTCGCTGCGCTCTATAACGAACCGGCCGTGTGCCGTCAGGTGCTGCAAATGCCTTTCCAGTCGGTCGAGGCGTGGCGTAACAAGCTGGTACAGGACAATGAGCGGCGCCTGCAATTGGTGGCCGTGCACGGTGGCGAGGTGATCGGCCAGCTTGGCCTGGAACAATACCTGCGGGTACGCCAGGCCCATGTGGGTTCATTTGGTATGGGCGTGGCGACGGCGTGGCAGGGCAAAGGGGTGGGCTCGCGCTTGCTGACTGCCGCGCTGGACGTGGCCGACAACTGGATGAACCTGCGCCGAGTGGAACTGACCGTGTACGCCGACAACGAAGCGGCACAGAGGCTGTACCGCAAGTTCGGTTTTGAGGTCGAAGGCGTGTTGCGTGATTACGCCCTGCGTGACGGCCAGTTTGTCGACACCGTCAGCATGGCGCGCCTGCGCCAGTCGGCTTAGCCCAAGGCAAACGCCACCGCAGCCTGCGCATGCAGCTCGGTGGTGTCCAGCAACGGCAGGTCGCTGTGCTCGGGCTTGATCAACAGGCTGATTTCCGTGCAACCGAGGATGATCGCCTGGGCGCCACGTGCGGCCAGGGACTCGATCACGCCTTGGTAGACCTTGCGTGACGTATCGCTGATCACGCCGACACACAATTCGTCATAGATGATCCGGTGCACAGCCTGGCGCTCGTCCGCCTCGGGCACCAGCACGGTCAGGCCCTGGGCCGCCAGGCGCGACTTGAGGAAATCCTGCTCCATGGTAAACGCGGTGCCGAGCAGGCCGACGGTCAGCGTGCCGGCGTCCACGGCCGCCGCACCCGCGGCATCAGCGATGTGCAGGAACGGAATCGACACCGCCGCTTCAATGCGCGGCGCCACCAAATGCATGGTATTGGTACACAGCACCACACACTCAGCGCCACCGGCTTGCAGACGGCGCGCGGCATCTTCGAGGATCAGTGCCGTGTCATCCCAACGGCCGGCGTGCTGGGCCTGTTCCACCGGGCCGAAATCCACGCTGTACATCAACAGTTGCGCCGAGCGCAGCGGACCGAGCTGGTCGCGCACGCGCTGGTTGATGATGCGGTAATACTCTGCGCTGGACTCCCAGCTCATGCCGCCGATTAGGCCGATGGTGCGCATGCGATGCTCCTGACAAGGAAAGTCGCTTCACCTTACCCATCGGCCGGGGATTAGTCATACGCAGTTGGCCGCGAAATGACCGGTGCAGTTCTACATGTCCAGGTTGACCCAACCCGGCTTGGCTTCCTCTGGCGCTACCGCGTTGATTTGCTTGCCGGTCGCCTGCTCCACGCGTCGCGCCACCTCCGGGTCATCGGCAAAGGGCATCAGGCTGGCGTCGTCCAGGCTTTGGTCCGACTGCCCGCGCAGGCAATACTCCACCGCGCCGTACAGGCATACCATCATCACTAGGCCCCACACGTCAGGCGATCCGCGCATCGAGCTGCGCCATTTTCAAGTCCGCGACTCGCACCGTGCGCCAAGTGTTGTAGGCCATCAGCACCATTCCCGTGAGAAAGAACACACCCCCGGCAAACCGCACCACAAACCCCGGATGGCTGGCCTGCAAGGCTTCGACAAAGGAATAGGTGAGGGTGCCGTCATCGTTGACCGCCCGCCACATCAGGCCTTGGGTAATGCCGTTGACCCACATCGACGCGATGTACAGCACAGTGCCGATAGTCGCGAGCCAGAAGTGCAGGTTGATCAGCGGCACGCTGTGCATCTGCTCGCGCCCGAACACTTTGGGGATCATGTGGTACAGCGAGCCAAAGGTAATCATCGCCACCCATCCCAGGGCCCCGGCGTGTACGTGGCCGATGGTCCAGTCGGTGTAGTGGGAGAGGGCGTTGACGGTCTTGATCGCCATCATCGGCCCCTCGAACGTCGACATCCCGTAGAACGCCAGGGACAGCACCAGGAACCGCAGGATCGGGTCGGTGCGCAACTTATGCCAGGCGCCGGACAAGGTCATCATGCCGTTGATCATTCCGCCCCAGCTTGGTGCCAGCAGAATAAGCGACATGGCCATGCCCAATGACTGCGCCCAATCCGGCAGGGCGGTGTAGTGCAGGTGGTGTGGGCCAGCCCAAATGTAAAGGGTGATCAACGCCCAGAAGTGCACGATGGACAGGCGATAGGAGTACACCGGGCGTCCGACTTGTTTCGGCACGAAGTAATACATCATTCCCAAAAAGCCGGTAGTGAGGAAAAACCCTACGGCGTTGTGCCCGTACCACCACTGCACCATGGCATCGGTAGCCCCGGAATACACCGGGTACGACTTGAACCAATCCACGGGGATCGCCAGGTGATTGACCACATGCAACATGGCGATCACCAGAATAAATGCGCCGAAAAACCAGTTGCCCACGTAAATATGTTTGGTTTTGCGTCGCACCACGGTGGTGAAAAACACAATGGCATACGCCACCCACACCACGGCCATCCACACCGCGCCGGAGAACTCGATCTCGGCGTATTCCTTGGTGGTGGTGTAGCCCAGTGGCAAGCTGATCAGCATGATCACGATCACCGATTGCCAGCCCCAGAAGGTGAACGCCGCAAGGCCATCGGAAAACAGCCGCACCTGGCAGGTGCGCTGTACCGCGTAATAGCTGGCGGCAAACTGCGCGCTGCCGGCAAAACCGAAGATCACCAGGCTGGTGTGCAAGGGCCGCAAACGGCCAAAGGTGGTCCAGGGCAAGTCCAGGTTCATTTCCGGCCACACCAGTTGCGAGGCGATCCACACGCCCATGGCCATGCCCACCACACCCCAGACGATGGTGGCGATAACGAATTGGCGGACGACTTTATAGTTATAGGCCTGCCCGATTGTTGCTGTGCTCATGCTCAGTCCTCCCACGGTTCCAAGTGGCGGCACTGTAGGAAGCGTGGGCAAAACAAAACAGGCTCAGAAAACCCTCATTGTTGCGGATCAGTTTTAAGCCGTACGTTGAGCGACTGCATCTGCCATGATCAGGCTTCGCAACCTGGCTCACCCAAGGAGATCCGCAATGGACGATGTACAACAACTGGGCGAGATGCTTCGTCACTACGCCGACAGCGAAGCGCATAAAAAACAGCAATTCGATCTGCAATCGGCTCGTTGGGCGCAAAAGCTCAATGAGTTGTTCGGCCAGATCGAGCAGTGGCTTGAGCCGGTAAAGACGGTCGGGTTGCTGGAGGTGCATCGTGAAGCTTATGTCGCCAGCGGCCCCAGCGTGCCGGTGGAGACATCGACGTTCAAGACCGAGAAACTGACGGTGCAGATCACCGGCAAACCGGTGGAATTCGTGCCGGACGTGATGGGCGTGGGCGGATTGATCTCCGTGTCGGTCATGGGCTTGACTGCTGCGCGGCACGGCAGCGTTTCGCTGGTGCTGCCGGCGGATAAAAACGATTGGCTGTGGAAGAAGACCAATGGCCTGAAAGACCCGGACACCTTTGGTTTCGACGCGAATTTCCTGGCGTCGCAGTTGCAGAGCCTGATTCCACGCGAACGTGCCTGAACCTCTGGCGGTAGGCACAGGGCTATTTTCCTAGGATTTGCTATACCTACAGCTCACTGTTCCAGCGCCGACCGCCAGGGAGTTCACCGATGAAACTAAGGCTATTGATCAGCACGCTGTGCATTACTTCGCTTGGACTGGCGGGTTGTGCCAGCAAGATTACGCAACCGGATGAATACTCCGGTTTCCTCTCGGACTACAGCCAACTAAAAGAAGCCAAGTCGCCTTCCGGCGCTGAAGTGATGCGCTGGGTCGATCCTCAATTGGATTTAAAGCGCTATAGCGCTGTGTATATCGAGCCCACGCAGTTTTACCCCAAACCCCAGGCAACGGCAAAGATTCCGGACGGCACCCTGCGCGGTATCAACAATTACTTCAACCAGGCGCTCAAGCGTGAGCTGGTCAAGTCGCTGCCCCTGGCCGAGGGCCCCGGCCCGGGTGTGATCGTGGTGCGCGCGGCCATCACCGCAGTTAGCAGCAAGACCGAAGGGCTCAAACCCTATGAGTTTGTACCCGTCGCATTGGTCGCTGCCGCCGTCAGTACCGGCACTGGCATCCGTGACCAGGAAACCACCCTGGGCACGGAGGCGCAGTTTCTCGACGGCGCCAGCGGCAAGGTACTCGCTCAGGTGGTGCGCAAAGGTACCGGCAAGCCGCTGGCCAATGATTCGCAAGTGATGAAAGCGGAGGATGTGAAAGGCGTGATCGATGGCTGGGCGTCGGACCTGCACCAGTCGTTCGTCAAGCTTAAAAAGCACTGAGCCCAGCGCTGGCCGGCGTGTTGTGACAACAACCGCCGGCCAGGCAGCGTTACTTGAGCGGCGTCAACGGCGGCAGTTTCCACTGGCCGTTAGCCACCTCCGGCTTGGGCAGGTAAATGCGCAGTACGGCATAGAAGGGCGCAGGCGGTGCGGGCAACCAGTTGCTCTGTTCAGCCTTGGGCGGCTCGTGGTGCTGCAACGCCAGGGTCAGCCCACCGTCAGCATCACGCTTGAGGTTAGGCAGCATCCGCGAATTGATCAGGTAGCGTTTCTTGTGGTTGGGCGCCAATTGCCCGGTCTTGGCCTCGTACATGGTCAGTGACCAGAACGCATCGGCTGGCGGTAGTTGGTCTTTGGCAAAATGGACGGTGTAGCTGTGACGCGCACCGTTGGCCGGCTTGCCTTCGCTGTCGACCGCGTAGGTCAGGTAGGCAACTTCGTCTTGCGAGTTGCCGAACAGGCGCAGGTTGGCCCCGGCGTACCGATACAGGTAATTGTTTTTCAGGCGGTCACGGCTGCCATGCAGTTCACCACTGGTTACTTGATGGGTATCGAGCTTGTCTTTCTTGAACGCTGCAAACTCGGCCTTGGCGTCTGCGATGCCGTCTTCCAGGGCTTTGCGTTGTTCGGCGCTCAGTTGGCCGACCTTGAACGGCTCACCCGGCGCGATCCCGATCTTGGCAAAGCGAGCCAGCACGTCTTTCTCGCTGTCCTGAGGCTTTGCGTAGGCCAGCATAAAGTTCAGGTATCGAAACAGTTGCGGGCTGTCTGTCATGGCTGCCGTGGGCTTGGGCCATTCGATTTTAGCCACCTTGGCCGGCATAGGTTGTTTCACGTAGCCGCTCAGCGGCTGCACCTTATAGCCGTTCTGGATCTGTTTGACTTTGGTCAGGTCTTTTTCGTCAAACAACTGCGTGCGGTAGAGCGCATACACCAGGTTGCTTTCGCTATAGATCACCCGGTCTATGTCCACCGGCTGCTGACCCTTCCAGTCAGGCCCCGCGATCATGTAGTGGCCGCCATTGTTTCCAGTGTTTCGGGTACCCAGGTAGGCGATGTTCTGGCTATAGAGATCGATCAACTGCACTGAGTAATACCGATCGTCTTCGATCCGGGGCAACGTCAGTACCAGTGGCTCCCTGCGCAGATCCATCCAGACGAAGGAGTAGGGCGTGTCCGGGTTGGGCTTGAGTTGCGACGTGTCTTTAGGCCCCAGCACCTGAGCGGAGTGACTAATACGGTTAATCGGCGTTTTGAAACCTGTGCCACCTTGATCAACGGCCTGGGTATAGAGCGTCTTGTACATCTCAACGACCGGGTAGCCGTATAGATAGGCTTCCTTGGCGATCGCCCGGGCTTCGCCTGGGGTGGCGGTGAAGTCGGCCCAGACGCCGGTGCTCATGAGTATCGAGAGGCTCGCCAACAGCAGGCGCGTCGGTTTTCCAATCATGTCGTTGCGTCCTTCGTGAGTGCGTTTTGAAGAATAGGGCTGAGTGGCGCGGGGAGGCGTTGAGTTTCCGGTTTTCTTGGCCGAAGGTCACGTTAATCTCTGTACGTTTGACGCAAAAATGCCGCCCATGCAGGCGGCACTCAATAGCGAACGGGCATTAATGCTTTGGCAGCATCGATTTGACTTTGTCGCGTAGTTGATCGATCGAGAACGGTTTGGCGATCAGCTGCATGCCGTCAGACACGTCGATATTCTCGGCATAACCGCTGGCGAACAGGATGGGCAGTGCAGGGCGCAATTCGCGCACTTTGGTCGCCAGTTGCTTGCCGTCCATGTCCGGCAGGCCGACGTCGGTCATCATCAGGTCGATCACCTGCGCGGTGTTTTGCACCAGTGCCAACGCCTCTTCAGCGTCGGCGGCTTCCAGAACGCTGAACTCCAACTCCTCCAGAACATCGACGATCAGCATGCGCACGATGGCGTCGTCTTCGACTACGAGGATGGTGGGGGTGGGCATAGTGAACATTCCTGAAAATGAAGGCGCTGGGCTTGATGAGGTAAAAGGCAACTCACTAGTGAGTGGCAACAATGCCAGCAAGTTCCGAAAGAGTTGCTGGCATTGTGACTGCAGTGAGAAAGAATGTCCCGCCGGTCCGCTCGTTTACCTACAATGGGGCCGAGGCCATCCGGGCAACGTCTGCCTGATTGCGGTAGGCTGCCATATCCGCCGTATCAAAGTCACTCACTTGGTACTCAGGCGTGCTTCGACTCTCTCCATATGCCCTGTGCCGGAAGGGGCTGGTACCTCGGTTCAAGGTGCGCTCCAGTCCCTTTTCCATGGCTTCGGCTGAATCAAATTTTGCGAGCCCGAAATTTGGGTCAAAGTAGAACCAGATGGGCTGGCCATTCCTTTCCGTTACGCCGGCAACCAATGCATGATCCTGCGTGGCAATCCTGAGAGTCCGTGGCGGCGAAGCGCTGGTCAGCTCGGAAGCGATCTGGTCATAGGGGATTTGCCGTGGCCGTTTACCCATGTGGAAAGTTTGGTGACCGCTGACTGAATGGTGAAACGATCTGAGGTCGCCGATGAAGCGCGCAGCGTTGGGATCGCGTGTGTTGGCGGCGGCCTTGAAAATATTACCCAGGAAGACCGTTTCGTCTCCAGACTGCATGGCCAGCGCCAACGTGTTGGCCATGCCCGCACACTCGCCGGGTGACGCCAAGTGGGTCTGACTGAGGTAAAACTCCTGCGGCATGGGAATCACCGTGCCACCGGCCTCTTGGATGTCCCGCTGAAACAGTAGAAACCCGTCCTGGATAAGCTGTACTTTCTGGCGTTCGATTTGTTTGACCAAGGTGCCTACATCCCGGGCGCTCATTCCGGGCAGGGAAACCAGGGCCTGAAGCTCAATAATACTCATGCCCGACGAGTAGCCTGGCACGTCGTCCAGCTTTCCAAGCTCGTAGCCACGGTCGAAGTCGATAGCGTTCTCAGGACGTCGTGCCCTGGCTAATGTGGTCTCGAACTCTGCGGGCACATACAGGCCCAATACGGTAGGTGGCCCTTGGGGCGGTAACGAATCACCCGCCAACTTTTTATAGAGCCAGTCGGTAAAGCTTTGATTGAGCTCTCCCTTTGCCGCTACCTTTGTTGGCGTAAAGCCCTCAAGCGCCGCGCCATAAGGACGCATCTTGTCGACATCGAACGCATACCATTTGCCATTTTTCAGGACGGCGGCGCTGTCGATACTCTGCTCGCCTACTTTCAGGCTGCCCGTTGCAACGACGATGTTGTCTACGCTGGCGGCTTTCAGCAGGTCGTAACTGCCGCTCGCCCCCCTGAGTTTGTTGACCCCCTCAGCGATCTTGCTGACCCCTGCACCGATAAGTTTCCCGCCGCCCCCGAGAAGGCCAATCACACCATCCACGGGGTTGAGTTGCCCGAAAACAGCCGCGCCAATGACTTTGGTTGCCCGTGCCACTTTGGTCACGGTGGACACCGTGCTACCGGCGATCTTCGTCAGCTTTCCGGCCGTGCCCACACCTGCGGTCAGGAAGCCAAATATGTCCAGTCCGAGATCGAAAATACCCTCGGCAATTTTTCCCTGACTAAAGTTCTTGACTGTCGAAACAAAAGGGATCAAGTCCAGCATGAAATGACCGACGGTATTGGCTGCTTTGCGATGTTTATCGCCCGTGGTCTGCCCAAGTGCCTGCTCATGGATAGCGGGGTCATCGAGATTAATATGCTCGACAAAGGCGTCAGCGATAAGTTGAGTGCGCGTCGAAGCGAAGCTGTCCAGCCGCGGGTCGTTGGGCACTGATTGCTCAGTGCTCAGGTTGGTCGCGTTTACAGAGGGCGTGAACGCTTTCTTTTCATACACGATATTTGCCGCTCGCCAGGTACCCGTTGTTGCGTCACTTTCCGGGACCTTGCGGATAGCGCCCCCATTGAAGTCAATTTCATACGCAATAGGCACCCCGTCACGCTCAATCCTTACCAGCAACTTCGGGTCTTTTGGTAGCTGCGTCTTGTCAAAGAAACCCATTCCCAGTTTTTGGGAGTGGGTTTGATAAAAACTGACCTTGCCATATTCAAAGTTTTCGCGATCTTGCAGAGGCAACTGAGAAATCAGGTGCTTGATGGAGGTACTGACCGCAGCCTTCTTTTCTTCGATGGCGTTTTTGAATTGCGATTGAAACGCAGCGAGCACTCCAAACCCTGGGTTCTCGTTCAGTTGCGCCACGGGGGTCCGGGGGTCGGTAGAGGTGTACGTTGAGTTAGCGTCAGCGTACATCATGGTGACGTCCAACAGGGAGTGTGGGCCGAACTCAGTGGCCGACCTATGAGGGAGCGCCGTGATCACTTTGTTTTCAAACATTGATTCCTGGCCCGGAAAGCGTTTTTTAAGCTCCGCCAGCGCCATTTCTTTACGGGAGGGGATGTCTTTCTCAAAGGCCTGTGCTGCCTGCGCCATTGACGATTGGCGGGTTTTGAAGGTGGTCACCAGCGTATTTAGTTCATCGGCTGAGTATTGATGGTCGTCTTTTTTTTCCAGCACACCATTGGCCACGCCCCAATCAATCAATGCGCTGCGTTGCGCGTTTGCAGTGACGGCGGGGTTTGCCAGGCTCGCGCCTTCGGCTTCACGCATGACTTGGGCAAAGGTCATGCTGGCCAAGCGTCCAGGCGTTTCGGCTTCTATTGTTGCAGCAGCCACCGCGAGGTTGACCCAGGCCGGGCTGCCGTAAGTCACCCTGTCCGGGATGTCCTTGATCAGAAAAACCGGCGCGCGAGCGGCCAATAACAGGTGTGTGCCAGCATCCGCCATCTCGGGGCCAGCCCTGAGCGGGTCCGATAAATGCGTTTTCAGGCCATTCACTATCTCGGACGCGGGCTTGCCCCAGTGGTTTTCGCTGGCCAGATCGAACCCCCCGAGAGTGTTGCGTTTAGGGACTCTGCTGGAGCCCGGATCGGGGTCATGGTCAAGTTGCAGTACCAGTGCAGCCAGCAGGTAGTCCAGGGTGCTTGTATCAGTGGGGATCCCTCTCATATGGTCCCGAAATGATATTCCCGCCTGTTGCGCCGTTGGAGAACTTACAAGCGTGTTTAGCGTGTTGACCGGATCCCTCAGCGTGTCAGCGGTAAGCCTAGCGTTGTTCCTCAAGTACTCCAACAGTCGTCCGCTATACCCTTTAGTCAGCGCAAGCCGGCGGCCTAGAGTTCGTAACGTTTTCTGCCCGCTTTCGCTCATTGGCACCGGCCAACCAAGTGCTCCGTCCAAACTTCCCAGCGGGTGTTCCTGCGACCGGTTGATCACCGCGTCCGAAAGCCCGCCCAGAGAGAAATGGTCGTGAGGCAAACGCAAGCCAAGGTGGTTGACAAATGATTCAAGCGTAGTGTGCTCACCCAGCGCCGTGAAACCTGGCGAATCTGAATGAAGCGTCATGGGCGTTGTTTTCAGCGCGTGAAGGACTGCCGTTGAGGACGCGTCAGGGCCTAAACGATCAGCCACCTGGGCAAGCTTGTCTCCAAGAACCTTCAAGTTATGGTTATGACCCAACGCCTGGTTGAGATTGAAGGGACGATCGAGTGTGCTGACGGCGAGTGGTTGCTCCGTTTGCTCAGACGCCTTGTCGCTAGACACTGGAGGCGCGGCTGGCGGAAGTTGGGCAGGTTCCGACGTCTGCAAGGAGAGGGGAGTGGGTGATGAAACGTAACGGGATTGCAAAGAGATAGTCATGCGCGTGCACCATGTAAGAATAAAGGTGTGCGTCTATCACGCGGATCTTCCATTTTCCCAGACGCAAAGGTCAGTGGGAAAGCTACCCAACCAAGTTCCGAATTTGGTGCAGGCGAAGTATTAGGATTTGAGACCGTAAGAAAAAGGATGGACGCGCTGAGAGCCGATACATAAGCGAACGACTGAAATGGCAGAAAAATAGCGTTGAACCGTAACTTTGGGGCAAACTCCCGGTTTTTCCACACTTGGCCAAGGCATGCCCATGACTCCAGCGTCGTCCATCGATGAAAAGAGCTTTCGTAACCTCCTGAGCCGAAACGTCGCGCTGCCCTTGAGTGTGGGCGTGCTCAGCGCGGTGTTCTTCGTAGTACTGATCACCTATCTGTTGTCGGTGATCCAGTGGGTTGAACACACCGATCGGGTGATCAATAACCTCAATGAGTCGTCCAAGCTGACCGTTGACCTGGAAACCGGCATGCGCGGCTTCCTGATCACGGGTGACGAGCATTTCCTCGACCCTTACGAAGTGGCCAAGCCGCGCATCATTGCCGATTTGCGCAATTTGCAGGACCTGGTGGCCGACAACCCACAACAGGTGGATCGCCTCAAACGCCTGGAAGCCCTGCAAATCGAGTGGAACAAATACGCCCAGTCGATGATTGATATGCAGCGTGAGAGCGGTGACTACCGCAGCGCCGTCAAGGCCGGTCGTGGCAAGCGCCTGACGGACGAGATCCGCAAGGAATACGACGACGCGGTGGCGATGGAGCAGCAGTTCCGCATCACCCGGAATGAAGAGGTTACCCGTACCACGGTGATCAGTGTCACCTTGTACTTGGCGTTCGTATTGGGGTTGAGTGCTTTTCTGGCTTACATCGGGCGCAAGAATTTAATTTCACTATCAGAGAGTTACAGCGATAACCTCGCGTCACAACAGAAGATCGCGCGGCGCCTGGAACAACAAGCCTGGCTGCGCAATGGCCAGACCGAACTGGCCGAACAGGTGCTCGGCCAGCTCACCCTGAACATGCTGGGCCGCAATATCCTGCAATTCTTTGCCCAGTACATGGGCTCGGCCGTCGCCGCGCTGTACGTGCGTGAAGAACATGGCGGCCTCAAGCGCGTGGCCACCTATGGTTTCTCCCGCGAGCAGGAGCAGCAGGAACAGTCGATCTACAGCGACGAGGGCATCGTTGGGCAGTCCGCCAACCTGGGTCGCCTGATTCGCCTGGATGACGTTCCGGTGGATTACTTCAAAGTCAGCTCCGGCCTGGGTGAAAGCACTACCCGCAGTGTACTGGTGGTGCCGACCAACAATGACGAGCGGGTCAACGGGGTGCTTGAGCTGGGGTTCCTGCGCCCTCTGGAAGAGCGCGACATCGAGCTCCTGGAGCTGATTTCCGGCAATATCGGCACCTCCATCGAAGCCGCCCGCTATCGCCAGCGCTTGCAGGAAGTGCTGGCCGAGACACAGCAGCTCAACGAAGAGCTGCAAGTGCAGCAGGAAGAGCTCAAGACCGCCAACGAAGAGCTGGAAGAACAGTCACGCATCCTCAAGGAATCCCAGGCCCACCTGGAAACCCAGCAGGCGGAGCTGGAGCAAACCAACGAGCAGTTGGCCGAGCAGACCGAAACCCTGGCCGAGCAACGTGACGCCATGGACCGCAAGAACGTTGAACTGAACCAGGCTCAACTTGAGCTTGAAGATCGCGCTGAAGAACTGCAGCGTTCCAGCAAGTACAAGTCCGAATTCCTCGCCAACATGTCCCACGAGCTGCGTACACCGCTGAACAGCTCGCTGATCCTGGCCAAGCTGCTGGCCGAGAACCCCCAGGAAAACCTCAGCGCTGAACAGGTCAAGTTCGCCGAGTCGATTTACTCCGCCGGTAATGACCTGCTCAACCTGATCAACGACATCCTCGACATCTCCAAGGTTGAGGCCGGCAAGCTGGAAATGCGCCCGGAAAACTCCAGCGTGGCACGCTTGGTCGACGGCCTGCGTGGCATGTTCGAGCCGCTGGCGGCCGATCGCAAACTGGGCTTCCAGGTGGAGGTGCAGGAAGGCGCGCCGGGCATGCTGTTCACGGATCGCCAGCGCCTGGAGCAGATCCTCAAGAATCTGCTGTCCAACGCGGTCAAATTCACCGAACAGGGCGAGGTCAGCCTGTCAGTGTCCCGCGCACCGGGGGAGGGCATTGCCTTTGCCGTGCGCGATTCCGGCATTGGCATTGCGCCGGATCAGCAGGAAAGCATCTTCGAAGCCTTCCGTCAGGCGGATGGCACCACCAACCGTCGCTACGGTGGCACCGGCCTGGGCCTGTCGATTTCCCGCGACCTGGCGACCTTGCTGGGAGGCTACATCAGCGTGACCAGCGAGCCGGGCAAGGGCAGCATTTTCACGCTGATCCTGCCGGAACAGTATGTCGAGCGCGAAGAAGACGCTGCCCCCATTGAACAACCGCGCCAAGTGGTGGTGACGCCTGCGCCGACACCCGTGAAGGTGTCCCCGATGCCAGTGGCCGACGCCAAGCTGATCCCGCGCTTTGCCGACGACCGCGACAAGGCGCCGTTCACCACGCGCTGCATCTTGGTGGTGGAAGACGAGCCCAACTTCGCCCGTATCCTCTTCGACCTGGCCCATGAGCTGGGCTACAACTGCCTGGTGGCCCACGGCGCGGACGAAGGCTACAGCCTGGCCGAGGAATACGTACCCGATGCGATCCTGCTGGACATGCGCCTGCCGGACCATTCCGGGCTGACCGTGCTGCAACGCCTGAAAGAACATGCCAGCACCCGGCATATCCCGGTGCATGTGATTTCCGTGGAAGACCGCGTCGAAGCCGCCATGCACATGGGCGCCATCGGCTATGCGGTCAAGCCAACCACTCGCGAAGAACTCAAGGACGTGTTCGCGCGCCTGGAAGCCAAGCTGACCCAGAAGGTCAAGCGCGTGCTTCTGGTTGAGGACGATGACCTGCAACGCGACAGCATTGCGCGCCTGATCGGCGACGATGATATCGAGATCACCGACGTCGGCTACGCCCAGGCGGCCTTGGACCTGCTGCGCACGAATATCTACGACTGCATGATCATCGACCTCAAGCTGCCAGACATGCTTGGCAACGAGCTGCTCAAGCGCATGGCGACCGAGGACATCTGCTCATTCCCACCCGTGATCGTCTACACCGGGCGCAACCTGACCCGCGATGAAGAGGCTGAGCTGCGCAAGTATTCGCGCTCGATCATCATCAAAGGTGCACGTTCGCCGGAGCGCTTGCTGGATGAAGTGACACTCTTTCTGCACAAAGTCGAATCCCAGCTGTCCCATGACCGCCAGAAGATGCTCAAGACCGCCCGCAGCCGCGACAAGGTCTTTGAGGGGCGTAAAATCCTGCTGGTGGACGACGACGTACGCAACATCTTCGCCCTGACCAGCGCCCTGGAGCACAAAGGCGCCGTGGTGGTGATCGGGCGTAATGGTCGTGAAGCCATCGACAAACTCAATGAAGTCGAGGATATCGACCTGGTACTGATGGACGTGATGATGCCGGAAATGGACGGTTACGAGGCCACCGCCTTGATCCGCCAGGACCCGCGCTGGAAGAAGCTGCCGATCATCGCCGTGACGGCCAAGGCCATGAAGGACGATCAGGAGCGCTGTCTCGCGGCCGGTTCCAATGATTACCTGGCCAAGCCGATTGATCTGGACCGTCTGTTCTCACTGATTCGCGTATGGCTACCGAAGATGGAACGCATTTAAGTGGAGCGAAGTTTCTTGGAAAAAAGCAGCGACATTGAGCTGCGCCTGTTGATCGAGGCGATTTACCTCAAGTACAGCTACGACTTCCGCGATTACTCCGGGGCGTCGGTGAAGCGGCGCGTGGCCCATGCCTTGCGCCAGTTCGATTGTGCGACCATTTCCGCCTTGCAGGAGCGTGTGCTGCACGACCCGGCGGCGTTCATGCAGTTGCTGCAGTTCCTGACGATTCCGGTGAGCGAGATGTTCCGTGACCCGTCGCACTTCCTGGCGATCCGCCAGGAAGTGGTGCCGCTGCTCAAGACTTACCCGTCGATCAAGATCTGGATTGCCGGCTGCAGCACGGGCGAGGAGGTGTACTCCATGGCCATCCTGCTGCGTGAGGAGGGTTTGCTGGAGCGTACGATCATCTACGCCACCGACATCAACCCGGCGTCCCTGGATAAGGCCAAGCAGGGCATTTTTTCCCTGGAGAACGTACGTG
The DNA here is from genome assembly GCF_037479595.1 of Pseudomonas sp. MYb541. Taxonomy (NCBI): domain Bacteria; kingdom Pseudomonadati; phylum Pseudomonadota; class Gammaproteobacteria; order Pseudomonadales; family Pseudomonadaceae; genus Pseudomonas; species Pseudomonas sp. MYb541. Next base: position 86,048 of record NZ_JBBGYS010000021.1, read on the forward strand.
CCTACACTGCCAACTATCAGCAGGCCGGTGGGCAACGTTCATTTGCCGACTACTACACCGCGGCTTACGATTACGCGATATTCGATAAAACGCTGCGCGAAAATGTCACCTTTGCCGATCACAGCTTGGCGACCGACAGTGTATTCTCAGAAACTCAATTAATTTCATGTCGTAACGTGCTGATTTATTTCAATAAAAAATTGCAGGATCGCGCGTTTGGATTGTTCCATGAGTCGCTGTGCCATCGCGGCTTCCTGGTGCTGGGCAGCAAGGAGACCCTGGATTTCTCCGCCTACGGCAAACAGTTCGAACCCTTGGTCAAACAGGAACGGATCTACCGCAAACTATGAATCAAGCGGCTGCCAGCCCGGCATCGGTCCGGGGCATAGAAGCGATCGTCATCGGCGCCTCCGCCGGTGGCGTGGAGGCGTTGCTGACGATTTTCGCCGAGCTGCCTGCCGATTTCGGCTTGCCGATCATCACCGTGCTGCACTTGCCGGACGAGCGTCGCAGCCAATTGGCTGAAGTGTTCGACCGCCGCGTCGCCATGCCCGTGGTGGAAGCCCGTGACAAGGAAGTGATCAAGCCGGGCACCCTGTATTTTGCCGGCCCTGGCTATCACCTGTCGGTAGAGCATGACCGCAGCCTGTCCTTGAGCCAGGAAGACCGCGTGCACCACTCGCGGCCGGCGATTGATTACCTCTTTGAATCCGCCGCCGATGCCTATGGCACGGGCTTGCTGGCCATTCTGTTGACCGGCGCCAACCATGACGGCGCGCGCGGCTTGGCCCATGTCAAGCAACAAGGTGGAACCACTGTGGTGCAAGAGCCCACAGAAGCACGCGTTGCCGTCATGCCCCGTGCAGCCCTGGCGCTGCATACACCCGACCACATTCTGACGCTGAGCCACATTGGCTCATTGCTGGCTTCCCTGGAATATTCCCCATGTTAAGTACTATCCAGGCCAAACTGCTGATCGTCGACGATCTGCCGGAAAACCTGCTGGCCCTTGAAGCGCTGATCAAGCGCGAGGACCGCCAGGTGTTCAAGGCATTGAGTGCCGACGAGGCCTTGTCCCTGTTGCTGGAGCACGAGTTCGCCATGGCGATTCTCGATGTGCAAATGCCCGGCATGAATGGTTTCGAGCTGGCAGAATTGATGCGCGGTACCGAGAAAACCAAGAACATCCCGATCGTGTTTGTCAGCGCAGCCGGCCGCGAACTCAATTACGCGTTCAAGGGTTACGAGAGCGGCGCCGTGGATTTCCTGCACAAGCCGCTGGATATCCATGCGGTGAAGAGCAAGGTCAACGTGTTCGTCGACCTGTTCCGCCAAAGCAAGGCCATGAAGCAACAGGTCGAGGCCCTGGAGCGCAGCCGTCGCGAGCAGGAACTGCTGCTGACGCGCCTGCAGGCGACCCAGGCCGAGCTGGAACAGGCCGTGCGCATGCGTGACGACTTCATGTCGATCGTCGCCCACGAAGTACGTACGCCCCTCAACGGCCTGATCCTTGAGACCCAGCTGCGCAAGATGCACCTGGCCCGTGACAATGCCGCCGCGTTCACCCTGGACAAGATGCACGCCATGGTCGACCGCGATGAGCGCCAGATCCAGAGCCTGATCCGCCTGATCGAAGACATGCTCGATGTCTCGCGCATCCGCACCGGCAAGCTTTCAATACGCCCGGCCCACTTCGACCTGACCCAACTGGTGAGCAATCTGGTGGAGAACTTCGCCCCCCAGGTCGCCGCAGCGGATTCGTCCATGACACTGGTTGCCGACGGCCCGGTGGAAGGCAACTGGGATGAGTTCCGTATCGAACAGGTGGTGACCAACCTGCTGACCAACGCCCTGCGCTACGGGGCCAAGAGCCCGGTGGCGGTGCGCGTGTACAGCGAGCATGGCGAGGCGCGGGTAGAGGTGCGCGACCATGGGATCGGCATCAGCGAAGAAAACCAGAAGCGTATTTTCCAACAGTTCGAGCGCGTGTCCGCCAGCCAAGTGGCTGCGGGCCTGGGCCTCGGGCTGTTCATTTCCGAGCAGATCGTTGCAGCCCATGGTGGCACCATCGAGGTCGAGAGCCAGATAGGCGAGGGCGCCTTGTTCCGGGTATGCCTGCCATTGCAGGCCGCGGCATGAATTCAATCGTCACCTCGACGCAACCTCTGCGTGACCCCATGGTCGTACTTGCAGCAACTGACCGGACTAAGGCTTCCCATGAGTGAAGATGCACAAGATGTCGTACTGATCGTCGAGGACGACGAATCCATTATGTTTGTGCTGGGTGAATACCTGGCTGGCCTGGGCTATCGGGTGTTGAAGGCGATCGATGGGGAGCAGGCCTTTGAAATTCTGGCGACCAAGCCGCACCTGGATTTGATGGTGACGGACTACCGTTTGCCGGGCGGGATCTCCGGCGTGCAGATTGCCGAGCCGGCGATCAAGTTGCGACCGGAATTGAAGGTTATTTTCATCAGCGGTTACCCGCAGGAAATCCTCGACTGCAACAGTCCGATCACGCGCAACGCGCCGATCCTGGCCAAGCCGTTTGACCTGGATACGTTGCAGGAGCATATCCAGCGCTTGCTGGCATGAGCAGGGCGGCGTCTGCAAAAGGACGCCGCACATTTCGCAGGGTTTAGGCTTTCAACTTCTGCACGTTGGCATTGAGCGTTCCCGCTGTAGTGAAGGTATATTCAGCACCATCAATTGGATGATCGAGATAGTCCTGAAGGCCTTTGTGGTTGCCGTGGCTGATATCATAGACGAAGCCCCCACCGCTTACTTGTTTCAACGGATGGCCGTTTTTTAGCATAGCGCTGTCCAAGGCAAGGCCATTGAAGTTATATAGAAATAACTCGCCTTTCTCGGTTTTTTGTAGGTAAACAGTGTGTGTAAAGTTTTTTTCTCCGTGGAGCGACTTAAAGTTAATAAGCCCTGACTCGGAAATTTCTGCGGGATTAAATATTGATTTCGTATTAGCAGGATTTATGCCCATTAATTCAAGGTATGCGGGCGTGTAGTTAGTGCCAGGCACTCTGCTTGCCGACTTTCTAATAGCGTCGAGAACGTTGCTGGAGAGTGCTTTCTCCGCCTCTCCCAATTGCACTGACGCCGTATAACAGACCCCAGGTGTTCTGCCAGGTTTGGCCATTAGCTTGTCCCAGCTTTTGGTCAGGTCAGCGTGAGAGAGAGGGCGGGAGGCATTGGTAGGCTTGAAGTTTACGAGGGCGGAGCCAAACGCTTCATTTTTAGTTGGATTATAGGCATACCAGTTATCATTTTTAAAAATCGCGGGGCCTTGTACGGTCTCGCTGCTGACCTTAAAAGTACCGACGGATGCCTTATTCAAGTGTTTGCTGGATAACAGTACGCTCCCCACGTCGTCAGCGTTACGTGTGATTGATCTGAAACCGTCGACTACTATATGTTTGCCTTTTTTTGCGAGCCCGACGCCTATCTGACCAAGGCCAATAAGGCCATCGAAGGGGTTAAGCGCGCCTACGGCTGCGCGGCCAAGTATTTTCCCAACCTTGATAGCTTTGCTCGCTGCTGTAGCCCCCGCATGTAAAGCCTTTGCGCCCTTTGCAGCCGTGCCAATACCTATTGCAAAGCCAAATGCATCAAACGCCAAATCTTCGAAACCATCCTGAATCTTACCGTTAGAAAAAATTTACGATCGCAGACCTTAGAGGAATCAAATTGAGAAAGAAGTCTTGAGCCTTTTTGTAAAAAGGTATTTCAGTATCAAAGGTAGTCAACCCTTGCGCCTCATCCCTGTAGCTTTTTATATCAATGTGCTCTTTGAATGCATCGGCTATTAGATGTGTTCTAGAACTGTCAAAACTATATGGAATACTCGTAGAGTGAGGATGCTCAGTGTAAATATAGTCTGCATAGCCCTCAGGTTTTATCTCTACAAGCCTTTTTTCCGGAAATCTTATACCGCCAACCGCCACACCATTCAAATCCAAGCGCTCAATCACGCGGCCTGCTGTCGGATCTATCTCATAGGTTCGGGTCTGTCCATTTCGCACAATTCTTACTATCAAATTGTTATGCTCGCGAGGAAGGATGTCCGGTGCCTTGGCCGCCTGCGTTTTCGTCCATTTAAGGCTGTCCTCACGCATGACAGTAATGCTGCCAAACTCCAAATCTCGACGGATATTCAAGGGCTGTGTTGCGATCAGGTGCTTTACTTGGGCGGCGGTATTTCTCTCTATTGAATGACTGTATTCTGAAAATTGCTTTGTGAATGATTCTGCTGCATTGGGCAGCTGTTCTAAAGTGGGTAATAGCTCAGTTATATTGACGTTAGTCGAAGATGAAACAAGCGTTCCTTTATACGCGTCTTGCGTAATGAAGTTACCTTGAAGGTCGGTGGCTGCACGTTGCGGGGGCTCTGAATAGAATTCAAATTTACCCTTGAGGTAAAGATCAAGCACCGAATAAGGCCCAGGGTAGTCTGGGATATAGGGCTCCAATGTCAGGCACTTTTCTTCAAACTGTTTCTCGGTCATTTCCGGCAGAGCCTTTTTCAGCTCCGCCAATGCGATGTCCTTGGCAATCGGCATCGGTGTGTTCTGAGCGCCAGAGGCTGTTTTCAACTCACTGATTTGTTCATTGTAAGCATCGCGCACTTCTTTCTTTGATGTCTCATTCATGGGGTAACCCAAACCATTGGCAAGGCCCCAGTACTTGAGCGCACGCTCCTGAGCTTCGTACTCGATAATTTGTTCTTGCGCTGAAATCGGAGCAATTTCAGCGGCGAGCATGACATCGCCATAGCTCATGGATGCCGTCGAGCCGGGCGACTTTGCTTCCAGACGCGCCACCGCAGTAGTAAAGCTGACCCAGCTATGTGAGCCAAGGGTTACTTTTTCTGGGATGTCCTTCACCAAGTACTCAGGCGCCTGGGATGAAAGCAATAAATGCGCGTGAACGCGGGCGTTCTCTGGCGATGTCGCTGCACCGCTGGACAATAGGTCATCGGCTACACGTGTAAAGATCTGTTGGGCAGATCGGCCGAAAGCATCGCCGCGTTCCAGCTGAGCAACAGGAATGTCGCCCTTGCTACTCATAGGGTATGTCGGATGAAGATTGAAAAAACTCAGCGCTGTCAGTAACCAGTCCTCAGCACTGCATTCGACCTCCAACGCGTCGAATTCAGCTTTGATTGCTTCGCCCAGCGCCTTGCCCTTGGGTGACTGGATCAAGGTATCTATCACGGATCGAGGGTTGCGCAAGTCGGAAGGATCAAACACTCTGCCTTGCATCAAATAGTCCAGTACGGACTTGGCGCTGCCAGTGCTGATGTTGCCAATTTCCCCGCGGTTGAGCATAGCTTTCAATTTTTGCTGGTTGATAGTACTGAGCGGTATTGGCCATGCCAGTGCGCCGCCATAATTGCCATAGCGTGTAGGTTGGGGAGCTGGGGACAAGATCGCTGCTTCAAGGTTTCTCAGTTCTGGAAGACTCTTGGGAATGTTCCAGCCCTTTTCTGTGATGTACTCCTTCAAACTAGTCGTGTTGTTTGCGTTTAAAAGCGCTTGCGGATACGTGCTGTCAGGCTCGACCCGGACCCTGGTCGTGTTCAACAGGTCGAGTATCTGATCGCTTGTTTTTGGATCCTTCGTCACCGTCGAGATCAAATCTTTAAGTGAGATCACTACGTTTAGCCGGGTATTATTGTCTGCCAGCGCCGCTTTCTGTTCGCCTAGTTTGTCTTCGCTGCGCGCTTCATCAAGGTACCCGTAGTAGTCACTGGGGCGCTCAACGAACGTGTTGTCACGTATTAACGCTTGCGCGCGCGTCCGAGCCTCATCGTCTGATAAGTTACCCTCTCCGTAGAATCTTCCAATCAGCCACAGCGGTACGCTGCTGCTGTCTTCTGAAAGCGGCGGTTGAAAAGAAAAAGGGTAATTCGATGATGCGACACTGCCAGCTTCCTTGACGAACCTGCCTACATCTGCCCAGCGTGCATTGGAGGGCCCGTATCTCTCTATCCTTCTGTCGGAGGCCGTTCGGCTCTTGAGTTTGAAGGAGATTTCACCTGACTCGGGGCTGATTTTCACAGAGTTCTTGTCAGCGTTCTGCTTTACAAGCCAATCTTTAACCCCACGCGACTCCATGGCTCGACCTAACTGAGCCCACCACTGGCCAAACGTCGAATGGTGCGGAACATTCTCGACCATGACCTCGTCATGGCTGCCCTCGAGGCTTTTCAGCAGCGCGTGGCCATACAGTGCAGCCAACGCTTTGTCGCCGGTCTCGCGACTGCTCCCGCTCTCTGGGAGCGGCACTGGCTCAGCGGTGGCTTCACGCCGGTGACGGGTGATCGTTTGAGCTACGGATGTTTGCAGAGGCGCAGCATTCGCAGGAGTGCGCAGCGCGTAATGTGAACTGCTGGTAAGAGTCGTCATTGTGGTCCCTGTTTCTCGATTTCAACGTTAGCTACGGCGTTTTCACACATCCGTTGGCAAACATTCGTGTTGAAATAACAAAAGGAGATTCCACATCAAATCAGAGCAACCATTCCTCAATGTTTCAAGGTCGCCCCGTGTTTCATCATCACGCCCGTATCATTTCCCGCACCTTCGCCGTCAACAAATCAAAGGTAAATGGCTTGGTGATCAACTGCATACCCGGGTCCAGGAACCCACCCCGCACGGCCGCGTGTTCGGCATAACCCGTAATGAATAGCACCTTGAGGTCCGGGCGGATCTGCCGGCCTATTTCGGCGAGTTGCCGGCCGTTCATGCCAGGCAGGCCGACATCGCTGATCATCAGGTCAATACGCTGATCGGATTCGATGATCGGCACCGCAGTGTTGGCGTCACCGGCCTCGACAAAGCCATAGCCCAACTCTTTGAGCACCGCGCTGACCAACACCCGCACCGCGGGGTCGTCCTCGACGATCAACACCGTTTCTCCCGCGTTGGCGAAAGGCAGCAGCGCCGCGTCAGCCGCCACGTCCGCAACGATTTCCCCGATGAATCGAGGTAGAAACAGGCTGACCGTCGTGCCTTTGCCGACTTCACTGTGGATGGTGACGTGGCCATGGGATTGGCGGGCGAAGCCATAGATCATCGATAGCCCCAGGCCCGTGCCTTGGCCGATCGGTTTGGTGGTGAAGAACGGATCGAATACACGCCCCATCACACTTTCCGGAATACCGCAGCCCGTGTCGCTGACACTCAATTCGACGTAGTCACCGGGTTCCAAGGTGCCATAAGCGGCCGTGAACACGTTGTCGAGGTGGCGGTTGGTGGTTTCCACGGTAAGGCTGCCGCCGTTGGGCATGGCGTCTCGCGCATTGATCACCAGGTTGAGCAGGGCGCTTTCCAATTGATTGGGGTCGGCCTCGGCGGTCCACAGGTGGCCGGTGAGGCGCATGTCCAGGGCGATGCTTTCATTGATGCTGCGTTGCAGCAGCTCACCCATGGACGTGACCAGTTGGTTGATCTCCACAGGTTTTGAATCAAGGGATTGGCGGCGGGAGAACGCCAGCAGCCGGTGGGTGAGGCCGGCGGCACGATTGGCCGAGGTAACGCCGAGGTCGATCAGGCTGTCGAGGTCGTCCAGTTTGCCCCGGGACACGCGCCTTCGCAGCAACTCCAGGCTGCCGATGATGCCGGTCAGCATGTTGTTGAAGTCATGGGCGATGCCGCCGGTCAACTGGCCGACCGCTTCCATCTTTTGCGATTGGCGCAGCGCATCTTCGTTGTGACGCAGTTGGGCAGTGCGTTCTTCGACCTGTTGCTCGAGGGTTTCCAGCGTTCGCTGCAGGCGCAGTTCGCTTTCACTCAGGTCTATCAGGCGGTCCCGTGCTTCGTACTGCCGACGGCGCCCGCGCAGGGCGGTGCTGACCAGGCTGATCAGCGTCACCGGATGGAACGGACGCTCCAGAAACGTCACGTTGCCCAGCAAGCCGCTGAACCGGGATGAACCGTTCTGTTCGCTGCCGCCGTGGTGGGTCATCAGGACAATAGGCAAGTCTGACCAGGCAGGTTGTTGGTGCAAATGCTCCAGCAAGGGCTCGAGGTCAACGCCGCGCAGCGCTTCGGCGGCGATGATCAGTAAACCGCAGCCGTGCTCCAATGCCTCGCACAACGTGCCCAGATCGCTGGCAATGATGCCACTGTAACCGGCCTCATTGAGCATCATCAGCGCAAGCGAGCTGTCACGTCCCAGCGGCGCGAGGATGATCGCGCGCTCGGAGACAGGTGTCACGACCGTCACTAACCCATGTCCTTGAGCAGGGGAGAGCCGGCGCCCATGTAGGTGGGAATGCCGCGCAGGACACCCTGGAAGTTGTTCAACGGCTCGCCGACGGTCATGCCACGGCTGCCGATGCGGTACTCACGAATCGTCGACTCATGGGAGCCGGTACGTTTCTTGATAATCGAGATGGCGCGGCGCACCTCGCCGACTGCCTCGAAGTAACGCAGCAGAATCACCGTATCGGCCAAGTAAGTAATATCGACTGGCGCCTGCATGTCTCCGACCAGGCCATGCTGGGCGACGGTCATGAAGGTGGCTGCGCCTCTGCGGTTCAGGTACAGCAACAGCTCGTGCATATGCAGGATCAGTGCGTTCTCTTCCGGCATTGCGGCCTGATAGCCGTTGATGCTGTCGATGACCACGGTCTTGATCCCGCGCTCATCCACACAACGCCGGACGCGGTGGGAGAACTCGCCGGGAGACAGCTCAGCGGCGTCCACTTGCTCGATCAGCAGATTGCCGGTGGCCTGCAAGGCCGCCAGGTCGATGCCCATATTCTTCATGCGCTCGAACAGCAGGCCCAACTCTTCATCGAAGATGAACAGCGCCGCCTTTTCGCCACGGGCCACGGCGGCGGCGGCGAAAATCATCGAGATCAGCGACTTGCCTGTACCGGCCGGGCCGAGGATCAGGCTGCTGGAGCCCGTCTCGATGCCGCCGCCAAGCAGCGAATCGAGCTCGCGGATGCCGCTGGTGAGCGTCTCGCGGTTGTAGCCGCCACGGTGCTCGGCCGCGACCAGGCGCGGGAACACATGCACACCACCTTGCATGATGGTGAAGTCATGGAAGCCGCCACGGTACTTCTGGCCCCGGTACTTCACCACCCGTACCCGGCGACGTTCGGCGCCGTAGTTGGGCGTCAGTTCTTCCAGGCGAATCACCCCGTGGGCCACGCTGTGCACGGTCTTGTCCAAGGATTCGGTGGTCAGGTCATCCAGCAGCAGCACGGTCGCGTCATAACGGACGAAGTAATGTTTGATCGCCAGGATCTGTCGACGATAACGTAAAGAACTCTGCGCCAGCAGGCGGATCTCGGAGAGGCTGTCGACGACCACGCGGGTCGGCTTGACCCGCTCAACCACCTCGAAGATTTGCCGCGTGGCTTCGCCCAGTTCCAAGTCCGAGGAATACAGCAGGCTTTGCTGATGTTCAGCGTTGAGCAGGCTTTCCGGTGGGGTCAGCTCGAAGATATGGATATTCTCGTCCAAGTCCCAGCCGTGGGATTTGGCACCTTGACGCAGTTCACGTTCGGTCTCGGACAAGGTGATGTACAACGAAGTCTCACCGTTCTTTGCGCCCGCCTGCAGAAAATGCAGGGCGACGGTGGTTTTACCGGTGCCTGGTTCACCTTCCAGCAGGAACAGGTGGCTGCGCGATAGTCCCCCGGAAAGAATGTCATCCAGACCTTCGATGCCGGTGGCGGCCTTTTCACTGAACAGCTCGTTGGATGTAGACAAGGAGTGCCCTCAGGTCACGTTCAAATAGAGGGGCGCGCCGCTCTTGGTGCGCCATATTTACTTGACCGTAGTGGCCTTTAGCGGTTCAACGTTTCGTAAAGTTTGTGCAACGATTGCTTGGGTTTACACGTTTTCAGCCTGGACCTACAGGCCTTGCTGCAACGCCGGATCATCCGGATTCTGTTGCTCAAGCTGCGCCAGCAGGACCTGGACGTTCTGCAACTGACCGCTTTCCTTCCAGTAATTGATCAGCAACACCCGTGCCTTGCGATTGGCGGGGTGGCGCTGGATGATTTCTTCCAGTTGGCGCTGGGCCGCCTCCAGTTCTTCCTGGGCGTGCAGGGTAGTGGCGAGGTCGTAGCGATAGTCCTGATTGTCCGGTTCCAGCTCAACGGCCTTGGACAGACCGAGCAGTGCATAGGGCCGCTCGCCGTGGTGCAACAGCCAAATGCCCAACGCGTGCTGCAGGTAGGCCGACTCGGGGTGCGCGGACAACTGACGCGCGAGCAACTGGCGGGACTCATCGGTCTTCCCTTGTTTATCCAGCAGTTCGATCTGCGCGACGACGGCTTGCAGGTTGTCTGGCTGCAGGCGCATCGCCTGTTCCAGGGCATTTTGCGCCTCCGGCAACAGCGCGCTGTGGATGTACAGGCGTGCCAGTTGAATCCAGCCTTCGGCCGTTTCGGGCTGGGCCTTGAGTTTTTTCACGAACTCGTCCAGTACCTGCTGCAACGGACCAAAATAGAGGCCCAAGGTATCTGGCGATAAACCGAGCAACGCGTTGGCGGCGGCAAACCGTACCTCCTCCTCGGGATCGTCCAGCACGGGGCCGAGCAACAGCGTGCGCTGACCGGTCGGGACCAGGCCGACAATACTGTGAATGGCGGCCTCGCGCACCAGGGGCGACTCGCTGGCCAAGTCTTTGTCTGCCAGCTTCAGGGCCTGGGGACTGGGATAGTTAGGCAACTCAGCATGCAACGCAGCGCGGCGCTCGGGGGACAGGTCCGGCCGGCCCAGTTGCTGGTACAACACCCGCGCCGCCCCAGGCTCGCCGTTACGCGCCTGTTTCAGGGCCTTGGAGTAACCATGGGCAATAGCGGGCGCTACAGCCACCGGGGTGGAGCGAGAGAAATACCAGGTGATCAGCACAATCAACAACAGGGCGCACAGGCCGACGAGGGAGTAACGGCGTGACTTTGACATGCAGGCGTCCGAAAGCGTGGGCAGCAAAGCCGTCAGCTTCGGTCAGACCACGGCAGGTGTCAAACCCGCATCAGGTCAGCACGTATTCCACCGGTTCCAAAGGCGGTGGCAGATCGGTTTCACCGAGGGCGGCCAATACTTCGCGCTCCAGAGTGCGCAGGAGGGCATTGCAGGGCAGGTCGTTTTCGTCAAAGCCGAACGGGTCCTCCAGGTCATCACCGATTTCATCGAGGCCGAAAAACGTGTAGCTGACGATGGCCGTGAACACTGGCGTCAACCAACCCAACGGCTCGGCCATGGCGAACGGCAGCAAGATGCAGAACAGGTAGATAGTGCGATGCAGCAACAAGGTATAGGGAAAGGGCAGCGGCGTGCTCTTGATCCGCTCGCAGGACGCCTGCACCTGGCTGAGACTGACCAGGCGCGCCTCCCACTGTGTGTAGCGCCATTCGCTGATCACGCCTTGCTCGGCCAATGCGCAAAACCGTGCGCCGACCTGTTGCAGCAGGTTGTCGGGCAGGTTGGGATGGTTGGCCTGGAACTGGCTCCACGGCTTTATGGCCTGGGCTTCATCTTCATGGCGCAGCCGTGCGACCAGGCCATGGGCGAAGCCGCACACGCTGCGCAGCAAACCCGCACGCTCGGCCGGATCCCGCAGCACCTGGGTTTCGCGGATCAACGAGCGCACATCGATGATCATCTGCCCCAGTTGCTTGCGGCCCTCCCACCAACGGTCATAGCAGGCGTTGTTGCGAAAGCTCATGAAGATCGACAGTGACAGCCCGAGCAAGGTGAATGGCGTGGCATTGACCTTGGAGAAATACGCCGGGTGCAGGGTTTCCACCAGCACGATCACCGAGGCCAGCAGGGTGACTAACAGGCTGCGCAGGGCGATGCGCTTGGCTATCGAACCCTTGAGGGAAAACAGGATGCCCAGGAGGTTGGGTTTGGGTCGGACTATCATTCAGGGGGCGAGCTTCTGTGTTGGTGCAGCCCATCAGGTTAGAAGCACGCACTGCGCCCGTCCAATCGCTTGGGCTGACTGGCTGATCGGCGGGGTCGATGACTGGCCAAACCAGTCAGGCAGGTTGAGGGCTTTGACCATTGCCGCAGTGGCGCTCTGGGGCGACTATTTCGATGATTCGGACCGTTAAAGAGAATAACAATGCAGATTGAAAACAAGATCTTCCTGGTCAGCGGCGGCGCTTCCGGCCTGGGTGCGGCCACCGCTGAAATGCTCGTAGCGGCAGGCGCCAAGGTGATGCTGGTAGACCTCAACGCCGATGCCGTGGCGGCCAAGGCCCAGCAGCTGGGCGAGAATGCCCGTAGCAGCGTGGCGGATATCAGCCAGGAAGCGGCCGCCGAAGCCGCCGTACAGGCCACTGTTGCAGCCTTCGGCGGGTTGCATGGGCTGGTGAACTGCGCCGGCGTAGTGCGTGGCGAGAAAATCCTCGGCAAGAACGGCCCCCATGGCCTGGCCAGCTTCGCCCAAGTGATCAACGTCAACCTGATCGGCAGTTTCAACCTGTTGCGCCTGGCAGCCGCTGCCATTGCCGAAACCGAGGCGAATGCCGACGGCGAACGCGGTGTGATCATCAACACCGCCTCCGTTGCCGCGTTTGACGGTCAGATCGGCCAGGCGGCGTATTCCGCGTCCAAGGGCGCCATCGCCAGCCTCACCCTACCGGCCGCGCGTGAACTGGCGCGTTTTGGCATCCGCGTCATGACCATCGCGCCCGGCATTTTCGAGACGCCAATGATGGCTGGCATGACCCCGGAAGTCCGTGAATCCCTGGCGGCCGGCGTGCCATTCCCGCCACGCCTGGGCAAACCCGCCGAATACGCCGCGCTGGTGCGGCACATCATTGAAAACAGCATGCTCAATGGCGAGGTGATCCGTCTCGACGGTGCCTTGCGCATGGCAGCCAAGTAAGGAGGATTTTCCATGACCGATCCCATCGTTATTGTCAGCGCCGTGCGCACGCCCATGGGTGGCTTCCAGGGTGACCTCAAGGGCCTGACCGCGCCGCAGCTGGGTTCCGCCGCGATTCGTGCGGCCGTCGACAGGGCCGGTATCGCCACCGATGCCGTGGATGAAGTGCTGTTCGGCTGCGTCCTGCCCGCAGGCCTCGGCCAGGCACCCGCACGCCAGGCGGCGTTGGGCGCCGGGCTGGACAAGGCCACGCGCTGCACCACCCTCAACAAGATGTGCGGCTCGGGCATGGAAGCCGTGATCCTGGCCCATGATTCGCTGCTGGCCGGCAGCGTCGACGTGGTGATTGCCGGTGGCATGGAAAGCATGTCCAACGCACCGTACCTGCTCGACCGCGCCCGCAGTGGCTACCGCATGGGCCACGGCAAGGTGCTGGACCACATGTTCCTCGACGGCTTGGAAGATGCCTACGACAAAGGCCGCCTGATGGGCACCTTTGCCGAGGACTGTGCCCTGCACAACGGGTTTACCCGCGAGGCCCAGGATGCGTTTGCCATTGCGTCCCTGACCCGCGCGCAGGAAGCGATCTCCCATGGCAATTTTGCCGCCGAGATCGTTCCGGTGCAGGTCACCGTGGGCAAGGAGCAGAAAACCGTCCTGCATGACGAACAGCCGCCCAAGGCCAAGCTGGACAAGATCAGCAGCCTGAAACCGGCGTTCCGTGAAGGCGGCACGGTAACGGCGGCCAACTCCAGCTCGATTTCCGATGGCGCAGCGGCCTTGCTGCTGATGCGTCAGTCCGAGGCGCAGCAACGTGGCCTCAGGCCCTTGGCGGTGATCCGTGGGCATGCGGCATTTGCCGATGAGCCAGGATTGTTCCCGGTGGCGCCGGTGGGCGCTATCCGCAAATTGATAACCAAGACCGGCTGGAAACTGGATGAGGTGGATCTGTTCGAGATCAACGAAGCCTTCGCCGTGGTCAGCCTGGTGACCATGAGCAAGCTGGAAATCCCCCACGCCAAGGTCAATATCCACGGCGGCGCCTGTGCCCTGGGCCATCCGATCGGCGCCTCTGGTGCGCGGATCCTGGTGACGCTGCTTTCGGCCCTGCGCCAGAACGGCCTCAAGCGTGGCGTCGCAGCGATTTGTATCGGCGGTGGTGAAGCCACGGCCATGGCTGTTGAATGCCTGTACTAAGGACTGACCATGCTGCCCAATGACGAACAACTGCAAATCAGCGACGCGGCCCGGCAATTTGCCCAGGAGCGCCTGAAACCCTTTGCCGCCGAATGGGACCGCGAGCATCGCTTTCCCAAGGAAGCCATCGGTGAAATGGCCGAACTGGGCTTCTTCGGCATGCTGGTGCCAGAACAGTGGGGCGGTTGCGACACCGGCTACCTGGCCTACGCCATGGCCCTGGAAGAAATTGCCGCGGGTGATGGCGCCTGCTCCACCATCATGAGCGTGCACAACTCGGTAGGTTGCGTGCCGATCCTCAAGTTCGGCAACGACCAGCAGAAAGAACAATTCCTCAAGCCCCTGGCCAGCGGCGCCATGCTCGGTGCCTTCGCGCTGACCGAGCCCCAGGCCGGTTCCGACGCCAGCAGCCTGAAAACCCGCGCACGCCTGGAAGGGGACCATTACGTGCTCAATGGCTGCAAGCAGTTCATCACCTCTGGGCAAAACGCCGGGGTGGTGATTGTGTTTGCCGTGACCGACCCGACGGCGGGCAAACGCGGGATCAGCGCGTTCATCGTGCCGACCGATTCGCCGGGCTACAGCGTGGCGCGGGTCGAGGACAAACTCGGCCAGCATGCGTCCGACACCTGTCAGATTCTGTTCGAGGAGGTGAAGGTGCCAGTCGCCAACCGTCTTGGGGAAGAGGGCGAAGGCTACAAGATTGCCCTGGCCAACCTTGAGGGCGGCCGTGTGGGTATTGCTTCACAAGCGGTGGGCATGGCCCGTGCCGCCTTTGAAGCCGCCCGCGACTATGCCCGTGAGCGTGAAAGCTTCGGCAAGCCGATCATTGAACATCAGGCCGTGGCCTTCCGCCTGGCGGACATGGCCACGCAAATCGCGGTCGCCCGGCAGATGGTGCATTACGCCGCCGCCCTGCGTGACAGCGGCAAGCCAGCGCTGGTGGAAGCCTCGATGGCGAAGCTGTTCGCCTCGGAAATGGCCGAGAAAGTCTGTTCGGCCGCCTTGCAAACCCTGGGCGGTTACGGTTACCTGAGCGACTTCCCCCTGGAGCGGATCTACCGCGACGTGCGGGTCTGCCAGATTTACGAAGGCACCAGCGATATCCAGCGCATGGTCATCTCACGCAATCTCTAAGGAGCCGATACATGAGTTACGAAACCATTTTGCTCGACGTCCAAGGCCGCGTCGGGCTGATTACCCTCAATCGCCCGCAAGCCTTGAACGCTCTCAACACGCAATTGGTCAGTGAATTGAACCAGGCACTGGATGGCCTGGAAGCCAACCCGGAAATCGGTTGCATTGTGCTGACGGGCTCCAAGAAAGCCTTCGCCGCCGGTGCCGACATCAAGGAAATGGCCGAGCTGACCTACCCGCAGATCTACCTTGATGACCTGTTCAGCGACAGCGATCGTGTGGCCAACCGCCGCAAGCCGATCATTGCCGCCGTCAACGGGTTTGCCCTGGGTGGCGGTTGCGAACTGGCCTTGATGTGCGACTTTATCCTGGCAGGCGACGGCGCCAAGTTCGGCCAGCCGGAAATCAACCTCGGCGTACTGCCGGGCATGGGCGGCACCCAGCGCCTGACCCGTGCCGTGGGCAAAGCCAAGGCCATGGAAATGTGCCTGACCGGGCGTTTTATCGACGCGGTAGAAGCCGAGCGCTGCGGGATCGTCGCACGTATCGTCCCGGCTGATGAGCTGTTGGAAGAGGCGCTGAAAGTCGCCACTCTGATTGCTGGCAAGTCAGTGCCTATCAGCATGATGGTCAAGGAAAGCGTGAACCGTGCGTTTGAAGTGAGCCTGTCGGAAGGCGTGCGTTTTGAGCGCCGGGTGTTCCATGCAGCGTTCGCGACGCAGGATCAGAAGGAAGGCATGGCGGCGTTTGTGGCCAAGCGTGCGCCCGAGTTCAAAGATCAATAATGCGATCGTCCAAACACTGAGCATCAAATGTGGGAGCTGGCTTGCCTGCGATAGCATCACCTCGGTCTGACAGATAAACCGGGGTGCCTGCATCGCAGCATAGGTACCTACACAACTTTCAGAAGCTGAAAAAATCCCCTGTAGTGGGGGGGGGGGGGGGGGGGGGGCCGGGGGGCGGGGGGGGGGGGGCCCGGGGGGGGGGGGGGGGGGG